>NZ_JBXSQI010000014.1:0-86130 GCF_057063565.1 Gilliamella sp. X-57
TTACGTGCCTTTGTGGGCACTAAAGCTTTTTTATAATTTCTTCCTGAAGCTGGGATTTTAAGCTCAGTTCGGCAAACATCTGCTTAAGCTTGCGGTTTTCGGCCTCCAGCTCCTTTAAGCGTTTGATATCCGAAGTTTCCATACCACCGTATTTTTCCCGCCATTTATAGAAAGTTGAATTACCCATGCCATATTTACGACAGAGCTCCTTGACAGGAATACCCGCTTCAGCTTCTTTTAAAATAGATACAATCTGATGTTCAGTCATTTTTTTCATAATTAAATCCCCTTTACTTTTATCATAGAGAATTTTCTACTTTTTTGCTGTACTATTTTAGGGGATAGTTACATTTAGGCTTTGGATAGGTGATATTTTCTCTATCAAATAATGGGAGCATAATTTCTAAATCTTTATCTGGATGGTACACAGTAATAGACACATAATCCTTACCAGTAGGGCTGACAAAAAAATGGGGTAGAATTCCATCAGACTCGTAATAATAATGAGTATTTTTCTTATCGAGTTCAATAACAACATATATAACCTTATAATCATCCCCATTTTGTGGATAAAAATTAGCAGCAATAACAAGCTTTTCTTGATAACAAGTTGCCCTTGTAGTAGAAAACCCATCAAGCGATGTCAGAACAATCAGTTGCCCTAACGTTGGGTAGTCGAGATACTGTTCATTTAAGGCTATATTGGCTTTTTTTAGTGTTATCATTTTGGATCCTTAATGTATTTTATTCGTTATTTTTTACTAAATGGTGATAGTTATATTGCTATTTTTTCAAAATCATACTGTAAAAGTTGTTATGACATACAATGTGCCTGTACTGGTGTTTCGTATCTTTCACAATAAGCTGCTCCCTTGGCATCAAGAACAATGTAATGATTGGTGCCAGCATATTCGCAGACTAAATACGGCTTTATTTGTGGGGTAAGTTCCCATATTACTTTTTCTTTTTTAAATTCGGGCACTAAATCTACTTTATTACAGATTGGACCATCAAATAGTTTGGCATTATCAAGCTGGTAAACGTGGTGTCCATCAGAAAAAGTTGCAGGGCAACTCACAACAGGGGATTGAGCATGGCAATTGATTGATACTATGCTAAGTAATAGGCTAGTTAATAATATTGTTTTTTGGAATGTTATCACTTTGAATCCCTTATGTATTTCATTGATTGTTTTTATTAAATGACGGCATTATGTCGTTATTTTTTTAAATAGTATAGTAAAAATGGTAAAGTTTTTTGAGCCATCAGTTGATAACGGAAATAATATATTTAGCAGTACAACAAGCATCAAAAATATGAGCGATGCTTATTTTAAAATTGAAGGGTGTGGTGAGTTGATTATCGCATTTAGACTAAAATTAATGGTTATCTGTAAAAGTAAAATGCAAAATTTAGGATATGGCAATTATTTTCGATGTCATTAATTAGACATTCATATTCATAATTTCTTGATAAGCAGCAACCAGTTTATTGCGCACTTGAATACCAAACTGCAATGAAACCGATGATTTTTGCATATTAACCATGACCTCGTTCAATGAAATATTCGCCTCTCCCATTTCAAAAGCTTTGGCTTCATTATTTGCCTGTATTTGTAGTTGACTGATGTTATCTAAAGCGGTTTTTAATTCTGTAACAAAGTTTTTATCTGCAAAATGCGTTTTTGGAGATATTGACGTTGATTCATTTAAATTAGTGAGTTCAATTGGATTGAATGTGTTGATTGTATTCATTTTGATAACTGCTTTTTAGCTCTTTTGTTACTGTATGGCTAAAGTTAACACATAAATAAAAAAACAAAGGGTTTAAGTAAGGGAAAAACTGCACGCTTTTCTCGCCATTGAATTTTTCAAATATATGGATAATAAACTACAGAGTTAATCTAAATAGTTTAGAGTCAGGATGCTATGGCTAGCGAAGCAGTCAATAATAAAGGTGAATCAATCTTAAATAAGTTGCCTTTTGTCAATCAACTAAAACAAAACACCAAAATGGCATTGTTAATTGCCGGTGTCATTACGATAGCGATGATTAGTTTCATCTATTTATGGGCTAAAGATGAGTCCTATAGTGTTTTGTTTAGTAATTTAAATGATAAAGATGGTGGCGAAATTATTAGCCAACTTGATAAGATGAATATTCCTTATCAATTTTCATCTTCTGGCTCGACTATTTTAATTCCACAAGAAAAAGTTTACGATACCCGATTACGTATTGCACAACAAGGTTTACCTAAAGGTGGCTCGGTGGGTTTTGAATTGCTCGATAAAGAAAGTTTCGGTATGAGCCAATTCAATGAACAAATCAATTATCAACGGGCTTTAGAAGGGGAATTATCTCGGACCATATCCATTATCAGTAGTATTAATGATGCCAGAGTGCACTTGGCAATGCCTAAGCCATCTTTATTTGTCAGAGAAAGAAAATCCCCTTCAGCATCGGTGGCATTAACGTTATTACCTGGTCGCTCATTATCACAAGGTCAAATCGATGCCATTATCCATTTAATTTCAAGTAGTGTGCCAGAATTACATGCAGATAAAGTGACCATTATTGATCAGCATGGTCACCTATTAACTGGAGATGGCTACCGTGATAGAAATACCAATGTGGCTCAACTTGAATTTAGTGAGCGAATTGAAAATAGTGTTCGTGAGCGAGTAGAAAAAATCATCATCCCAATTTTGGGTAAACAGAATGTTAAGGTACAAGTCAATGCTGATGTTGATTTTAGCCGACAAGAATCGACTTCTGAAACTTATGATCCAAATAGCGATATAGCCAATCAAACGATTCGCAGTAAGCAACAAGTCGAAAATCGCCAATCCGCCAATAGCTATGGTATAGGTGGAGTACCTGGGGCACTATCAAATCAACCTGCACCAACATCTAGCGCACCAATTGATGAACAAGATGAATCGGCTGGAAAAAATGATAAACAGGCATCTTACAACTTACAATCAAATAATACCGTTAATTTTGAAGTCAATAGGCAAGTGATACGCAGTCAAATACCTGAAGGCCGGATCAAACGTTTATCGGTTGCTGTTTTAGTTAATTATAAATTTGTCGCAACCGAGTCAGACAATACTAAGTCTGAAGATGATGACAATCAGTCACCAGCCATAACCGAACAATGGGTCAAGCTAGATAATGATGAACTTCAAAATATTGAAGCGCTCGCACGTCAAGCAATGGGCTTTTCTGATTTACGTGGCGATACATTAACTGTTGCGAATTTGAAATTTACCGATCAAGTACTTGATGATAATGACAATATCGCATTTTGGCAAACCAATGAATTTTATGATTCTGTCAAAACAGGATTTAAATATCTTATTTATATTCTTATTTTCTGGATTATGTGGCGCAAGGTATTACGTTCATTATGGTTGAAATTACAACGTCAATTCTTGACCGGAAAAGAGGAATCATTGAATCCTAAATCAACGGTAGAAGAAAAGTTAGATTATAAAGCACACAGTAAACAACAGCACAAAATATTTGAAGATAATATGCAACAACAACAGCACATACGCAAAATAGTTGAGAAAGAACCTCGTGTCATGGCATTAATTATTCGTAGTTGGATCAATAAAGAGGACGCTAAACAATGATTTTAAGTGAATCTCAAAAAGTGGCTGCGATTTTAATGGTGTTAGGTGAAGGGCTTGCCGCACAAGTCATGCAGCATCTTAGTCAAAAAGAGGTGCAACAAATTAGTAGCGCTATGATGTCGTTACCTCAGTTGTCTCAGGAACAATTGAAAGGCATACTTAACGAATGCCAAGTGGCTCTTGAAGAGTGTGCAGTTTTAAATACCGATCCAAATGGCTATTTACGTTCAATATTAGGGCGATCATTGGGTGCTGAAAAAGCTGAACGTTTACTTGATGAACTATTATCTACTGATCAAGAAGAAGCAACCGATGGTCTTGAAATGCTTAACTATGTTGATGCGACAAGAGCAGTTGATCTGGTCAAAAAAGAGCATCCACAAATCATCGCAACTATTTTAGTTCATCTAAACCGTGATTTAGCAGCAGAAATTTTAAATCTGTTTGATGATGAATTGCGTAACGATGTCATGCTACGTATTGCGACTTTTGGTGGGGTTGAGCCTTCCGCTCTGCAATTACTCTCATCCTCATTATCGACATTATTACATGGTCAAAATATTAAACTGAATAATCTTGGTGGAGTACGTACTGCGGCAGAAATTATTAACTTAATGAAAACACAGCAAGAAGAGCAGGTTATTAATGCATTGCGTGATTACGATGGAGAGTTAACGCAAAAAATTATTGATGAAATGTTCTTGTTTGAAAATCTGGTTGAAGTGGATGATAGAAGTATCCAACGCTTACTTAAAGAAGTTGATAATGAAGTATTGATCATTGCATTGAAAGGGGCATCAGTTGAATTACGTGACAAACTATTGAGTAATATGTCACAGCGTGCAGCCTCTATTTTACGTGAAGATTTAGAAAATAGACCACCTGTACGTTTATCTCAAGTAGAAACAGAACAGAAGAAAATTCTGGCTATTGCTCGTCGATTAGCTGAAAGCGGTGAAATGATTCTAACTAGCGGTGATGATGAATATGTATAATCAGCCCGATAGATTAAATTGGGAACCACTAAGCTTTCGCGATTTAGCATCATCTAAGCTAGCAGAATTAAGCAAAAGCAATGAGATTGAGCAACTAGAGACTAGTGAACCAACGCCTGATTCTGAGCATGAACCCATTAAGCCTAACGAGATCGAACAAACGCTAGAGCAGTTAAAACAGCAGGTTGAAGCACAAGCCTACCAAGAAGGATTTAATTTAGGTCGATCTGAAGGTTTTGAGGAAGGTAAACAAGCGGGCTATGAACAAGGATATCGCCTTGGGCAACAAGAAGGACGTGAACAAATTGAGCAGGAGCTTAATGAAGAAAAGCGCAAAACAGCTCATGCTATAACCGAGTTAGTCAGTAATTTTCAACAATCAATTAATGATATTGATGAGTTAATTGTGCCTAAATTGCTTGATTTGGCGTTAATTGCTGCACAAAAAACAGTAGGCAGCATGGCTAAAGTAAAACAAAAGCAGTTAAGCCATAGCATACAAACATTAGTTGAGCAGTGTCCAATTTTATCAGAACCGATATCGTTACATCTTAATCCTACTGATTTGCAATGGTTAGAACCCCTGTTTCATGACGAAAATCAGCAATATCAATGGCAATTAATTGCTGATGCTAATATTGAAATCGGTGGCTGCAAAATTATAACCGATACTAATGAAATTGATGCCAATATCAATGACCACTGGCAAATAATATCTGATAGCCTAAAAGAGGATGATTATTAACGTGAAATATTCTTCACAATGGCTAAGTAAAATTGACCAAGCTACACAACAACTTGAATCGCTATCGTTAATTCGCCAATACGGACGCTTAGTTAAAGCATCAGGATTGGTGCTTGAAGCTGTTGGATTAAAATTACCTTTGGGATCTAATTGCTTGGTTGAACGACAAACCAATGGTCAAACGGAGCCAGTTGAATGCGAAGTAGTTGGCTTTAATGATAAAACACTTTACTTAATGCCGTTTGAATCAACGGACGGTATTTTATTAGGCGCACGCGTCTATACTAAGCAATATAATCTAACACACTTTAGTCATAAAGTCTTACCAATGGGAATGGCTTTATTAGGTCGAGTACTTGATGCTATGGGGAAACCTTTAGATGGTAAACCGTTACCTGAGCAGGTTGAGTTTGAAGGATTATCTCATAAAGCGATTAACCCATTACAACGCACCCCTGTTCATCAGGTACTTGATGTTGGCGTCAGAGCCATAAATGCCTTATTAACCGTTGGTAAAGGGCAACGAATGGGCTTATTTGCAGGATCGGGGGTTGGCAAAAGTGTCTTACTTGGCATGATGGCACGCTACACGCAAGCGGATATTATTGTTGTTGGTCTGATTGGTGAACGTGGGCGAGAAGTTAAAGATTTTATCGAAAATATTTTAAGCGAAGAAGGATTAGCTCGAGCAGTTGTTATAGCGGCTCCCGCCGATGTGTCACCATTATTGCGCTTACAAGGTGCCGCGTATGCAACAAAAATTGCCGAAAACTTTCGCGATAAAGGTTTTAACGTTTTACTTATTATGGACTCTTTAACGCGTTATGCAATGGCACAACGAGAAATTGCTTTAGCTATAGGGGAACCCCCAGCAACGAAAGGCTACCCTCCTTCGGTCTTTGCCAAATTACCGGCATTAGTTGAAAGAGCGGGTAATGATGAAAACGGAAAAGGTTCCATTACGGCATTTTATACGGTATTGACAGAAGGTGATGATCAACAAGATCCAATTGCCGATTCGGCCAGAGCGATTTTAGATGGGCATATTGTTTTATCTCGCTCGCTTGCTGAGTCTGGGCATTACCCTGCCATTGATATTGAAGCTTCAATTAGTCGGGTGATGACCGATCTTACTGCGCCTGAAGACGAAAAAAAATCCCGATTATTTAAACAATTGTTTTCAAGCTTCCAACGAAACCGCGATTTGATCAATGTGGGAGCTTATGTAACGGGTACTGATCCTTTATTGGATAGGGCGATAGTATTGTTTCCTGCCATGCAAAAATTTTTACAGCAAAGTATTAATGAACATTGTAGCTATCAAGATGCTTATCAACAATTAGTGAGCATTGTCGAACCAACAGTAACGAGTTAGGAAAGCGTAATGGCAAATAAAAATTCTGGGCAATTTGCGTTTTTAACATTAAAAAAACTAGCAAAAAAATCGGTCGATGAGACTTTAATTAAGTTAAAAAAAGCGCATGAAAATCATCGTCATGCGCAATCGCAACTGCATGTATTAAATGATTATTATGCTGAATATCAACAAAAATTGAATAACGCTTTATCTCGTGGTATTAAAGGCGGTGAATTGAATAATTTTAATGCCTTTATTTCAACTATTGAGCAAGGCATTGCGCAACAGCAAAAAGTATTGTTAACGTTGGATATTAAGCAAAAGCAAATCACCAATCAACTTAATCAATCGCAAAAAAGCTTAAATACCTATACAACACTATTAGACAAGCAATATAAAAAACAGCAACAACAACAAAATCGTTTACAACAAAAACTGACAGATGAATTTGCACAGTTACAACTAGCAAGGAGAGCATTAAATGAATATTAATCTTATTAATGATTTGAACATGACCACTTCTCATCAATCAAAGAGTGTTGAAACGGACGTAATGGCTGATGATAATGATTGCTTTCAACAACAACTATTGCGGCTAAGCGAAAATCAAGCAGAGCAGGGGGAAAAATCAGTTAATGCCAAGTCAAATGTGACCGAAGATGAGCACGAAGATAATGACCTTAAAGACGAGGTATTAATGATGTCTATTTATCCCATTAATATACAGGATTTTGAGCAAGAAAAACATGCCCTTGTAAGTACAGCACAAAATGGTGATATAACAACTCATTTCAATGCATTGAGAACAAATAATCTAAATACTAATTTATTTGATCATTCATCGTCAGAAACATGGGAAAATGAGCAGGCAACGCAGTTACTTACCTCTATCTATGACAGTGAAGATTTAATTAATAAAGTAACACCGCAAACAGATGTAGCGTCGTTAACGAACGATAACAAGGGGATAAAGCTTGACGTTGCTCATAAAAAAGCGACCAGCATTAAAGGCGGTCTTAATAATTTGTATGTTAACCAAACAAATAATACGCAAAATGCTAATGATATTATGCAAAAATTAGCGACAGCTCAAACTCAATTTATAGCAAATCAATATGATAAAGATGCGGCAGTGCATACTAATCAAGAATTCTCGTTGACGACTAATGCAAATGGATTAAGTTCCTTATTATCGCCATCTAATGCCACCGCCACATCAGCTACAATCAATTTATCAACGCCAGTGAATATAGCGCAATGGCAAACTTCATTAACTGAACAAATTATTATGTTTAATCGTCAAGGTATTCAAACTGCCGACATCAAATTACATCCACAAGAGTTAGGATCATTGCATATTAAACTTGCCATGAATGACGATAAGATGAATCTTCATATGATGGCTGCGCATAGTGTTGTTAAAGGTATGTTAGAATCAGCATTACCTTTTTTAAGAACATCATTGGAAGATCAAGGCATTATGCTAGAGCAAGCCAATATTGGTGACTTTTCGATGATGAACGATTCACAGCAATCCGATATGCATCAACAAACAAAAAATAACCCGTTACCGACCGTGCAAACGCTTGATGCGACCGATGCTGGTGTTGAGCAAATCATCGTTGAAAATCGTTCGCACAACTCTGGTCTTAGCATATTTGCTTAACGATTGACATTATTTTTTAATTTTAGATGTAAATAATTTGAAGCGCATAAATAGGTAATGTTTTATTGCCTATTCTTCAAATCGATTTTAAAAATATGCTTTATTATTCTTGTAACCATGTCCAGCTAATGGATTAGAGATCTTTTTAAATTTTATAGAGACAAGAATAAATATGCCTACAGCCTCAAAAAAAGTCAGTGTTTTAAATTTAATCCTTACTCTGATTACGCTATCAGCGATAAGCTTTGCGGCTTATTTATGGTTTCAAAACCATTCACCAAACACCCATACAGAGCCAGAAGAACCCGAAATCTTGTCGCCTGTATTTTTAACATTAAAACCATTTACGATTTCATTACCTGTTTCAGAAGAAAATATCGATATCAACAAAATTCTTTATATTGGTATCGTTTTACGTGTGGCGAATGAAGATCAAAAAACGGTGCTATTAGATTATTTGCCAGAAGTGAGAAGTGATGTGCTGCTTTTAACGTCAAAACAGTATATTAATCAACTAAAGCAAGAATCAGGGAAAATCAATTTACAAGAACAAATTAAAAATACGTTATCGCGAAAATATGATGCAAAACATTCGGTAAAGATTGATGAAGTTCTATTTACTGATTTTATTATACGGTGATTATTATGCCCGATAATATCGAAGCCACAACAGATATAAATGAAAAGGATGACGTAGCACAACAATCTGAAAGTTTTGTGATAGCTGAAGATGATGACAATACTGGTGCTTCCGTTGTCTCGTTACCTTCTGGGAAAAAAGCCGACGTTAAACCCTATGATCTATCGGTCAAACATCGCTTTATTCCTGAGCGTTTAACTGCGTTAGAAATTATAAATGAACGTTTTGCCCGTCAATTTCGAATTGGTTTATTCAACCGATTACGTCGCAATACTGATGTGGTGGCTTCACCCGTTGAGCCTCATACGTTCAAAGAGTTTTCTGATATTTCATCGGCAAACCATTTAAATTTAGTGCATCTTAACCCACTAAGAGGTTCAAGTTTATTTTCATTTTCACCTGAATTAGTTTTTATTATTGTCGATTCGTTATTTGGTGGTGATGGACATACAACTCAAATAGAAACAGAAGGGCGTGAATTTACCCATACCGAACAACAGATCATTAAACGAGTACTAGAGTTAGCATTAGTTATTTATCAAAATTCATGGGCTGATGTCTACCCGATTGAAGCCGAATATATTCGATCTGAAATGCAAAGTAAATTTACCAATATTACCAGTTCACCTGATGATATTGTGTTAACAACAAACTTTAAAGTTGAAGTGGGGCATAGTAAAGCAACCTTTTGTGTTTGTATTCCTTATTCTATGGTCGAGCCAATCAAAGAGTTGCTAATAAAACCGCCTGTTGAGCCACAGACTTATCAAGATGATAATGTTTGGATGAGTTCATTAACGACTGGAATCAAACAATCAACCGTCGAATTAGTCGCTAACTTTACCCATATTCACACAACCGTTAACAAACTGTTAGCCTTAAAAGTGGATGATATTTTAGTGATCGATAAACCAACAAGTTTAGATGTAACAGTCGGTGGCGTACCAGTATTAAAAGGCCATTACGGTAAAGTAAATAAACAATATGCAATTCAAGTAGAACAGGTGATTAATCCTGTGATAGAACAATTGAATGAGGGAGTGTTCAATGACTGACACCAAACCAAATCACGACGAAAACCAAAAAACAACAGTAGCAAGTGACGAGCTCATCACGAAAGAAGCGATTTTTGAAACACTATCTCCGCAACACACGGAAGACAAAAAGCAAGATATTAATCTTATATTAGATATTCCTGTAGAACTAAGTGTCGAGCTTGGCCGAACCAAAATCGCCATTAAAGATCTGTTAAACCTAACTCAAGGATCGGTAATTGCATTAGATGGACTTGCCGGAGAACCATTGGATATATTAATTAATGGTTATTTAATTGCCCAAGGTGAAATTGTGGTGGTTGGCGATAACTATGGTGTGCGCATCACCGATATTATTACCCCATCAGAGCGTGTACGAAGATTGAGTCGTTAATGGCAATAAAGCAGACAAATTTGGCACAACCAGTGGTTCCAACTGCCAACACCAATACCTTATTGGTGCCATCTTCTCAGGCCAATATTTACACCGAAGTTGGATCGTCAATGGGATTAATGCTGATTGTGGTCATTGGTTGTATTTTATTGTTAGCATGGCTTGCTAAACGAATGGGTTGGAAAAAAAAAGCCGACCAATGGATTGATGTCAAAGCCACATACAGTATTACGCCTAAAGAACGTATTATGGTGGTTCATGTTGATAACCAACTATTAGTGGTAGGTGTAACTTCTCAACAAATGACATTATTACATACCATCGATGAACAACGCAGCAAAATGTTACTTGCGCAAAATGTGGCAGAGAAAAATCTGACGAAAAATCACACCTTTCAGCAGATATTACAATCCGCTTTAAAACCGAAAAAGGAGTAACAACAAGTGCGGTTAAATTTAACTATTTTGCTAAGCTTATTGTTGTTTAGCCTATCGAGCCATGCTGAAATTCCTGCATTATCCGTCATGAACCAGCCCTTGAGCGGTGGTCAAAATTGGTCATTACCAGTTGAGACATTAGTCTTTTTGACCTTACTCACTTTTATACCAGCAATATTACTTTTGATGACCAGCTTTACACGCATCATCATTGTGTTAGGTCTGTTACGTAACGCCCTTGGTACGCAATCCGCGCCCCCTAATCAAGTTATTTTAGGGATTGCACTGTTTATGACCTTTTTTATTATGTCGCCGGTGATTGATAACATTTATCAAGACGCTTATGTGCCCTATTCGCAACATCAAATCACCATGCAAGAAGGTTTAACCAAAGCAACAAAACCGTTAAAAGAATTTATGCTTACCCAAACGCGAGAAAACGACCTAGCGTTATTTGTTAACATGTCTCATCAAAACGATATTCAAACACGCGAAGATATCCCTCTAAAAGTGTTGGTTCCCGCTTTTGTGGTGAGTGAATTAAAAACAGCATTTCAAATCGGTTTTACCATTTTTATTCCTTTTTTAGTCATTGACCTAGTGGTCGCCAGCACACTTATGGCATTAGGGATGATGATGGTGCCACCAGCAACGGTATCACTGCCATTTAAATTAATGTTATTTGTATTGGCCGATGGTTGGCACTTATTACTCGGTTCGCTGGCACAAAGCTTTTTTAGTTGAGTTGCACCATGTCACCTGAATATATTAGCACCTTAGCAACGCAAGCCATAAAAGTTGCTGGATCACTGGCAGGGCCATTACTGTTAGTGGCATTAGTAACAGGGTTAATCATTAGCTTATTACAAGCGGCAACGCAAATTAACGAAATGACATTATCATTTATTCCCAAAATTTTGGCGGTGATTGCTGTATTAATTATTTTAGGACCTTCAATGTTATCATTGATGATTGATTATATTCAAACCGTTATCACCGATATTCCTAACTTAACTCGTTAAATTAGATGGATTTTAACAGTAATACTATATTTAATATTGATCTCTTTTCTTGGGCTAAGGACTGCTTTTTTCCCTTTGTTCGTATTTTAGCGATGATTAGGGTGGCGCCGATTTTTGGCGAAAAAGAAATCCCCAATCGCGTTAAAATTAGCTTGGCGCTACTGATTGCGATTGTACTGCCACTTCCTCATCTTGATGACAATATCAAAATATACTCTTTGATAGGAATATGGATTATCGCGCAGCAAATAATGATTGGTGCGCTAATTGGTTTTACCATGCAGTTGGCATTTATGACGGTACGATTTTCAGGCGAATTAATTGGTATGCAAATGGGGCTGGGCATGGCAACTTTCTTTGACCCTATTGGTGGCCCATCCACATCAGTATTATCACGCTTAATTAACATTATTGCGCTATTAATATTTTTGAGTTTGGACGGCCATTTATGGCTTTTATATGGCATCGCAAATAGTTTTGAAATCATTCCAATTGCTGTGATGCCATTACAAGCAAACGGATACTTAGCACTCATTGATGCTAGTAAACTATTATTTATTAATGGTATTATGCTAGCACTCCCCTTAATGACTTTACTGTTAATCATCAACATATCATTGGGATTACTTAATAGAATGACACCACAATTATCGATATTTGTGGTTGGCTATCCAGCAACACTATTATTAGGGCTAGTCATGCTAACTTACCTAATTACGACGCTGCCCACGTTTGCAGAATTTATTTTTGAACAAGTATTTGAACGCATTGCTAACATATTGTGGTATTTAACTCAGTGATACTTGCCAGCAAAAAACATGATTAAATTATTATTAGATGTTTAATACTCACTATTCCATCGTTGAACGAGAATTTATTCGGAAAATAAACAATGATAAACTAAGCAACCGAAAGCAAGTCTTGTTTATTATTCTAATTATTTACTTGCTCAATGATGATGGATTAACAATTGACTATGAGCAAAGAACAAGAATTAATAAAGCAGGCAGAAAAACTCGCTTCACTTCCTGATTGCGCAGAACCTTTTGAGCAACTTAAGGCTTTACTCAAAGATGAAACCGATCTTGAAATGAGGTCTCGAGTTATTGCATTTTTCTATATAGCATTTGAAGAAGCATTATGTTCAAGGGAGCATTTTAATATGCTTAATAATAAAGTCCGAAAGCTTATTAACACTTATCCACTGCCTGATGATGCCGAGGAGCAATTAGACCATATAATAGAACAAACTGATAACGCATATGAACGATTGCTATTAGGTCGAGTTCACGAAGCACTCTTTATTCAACGCCATCAATAATCAAATCAAACAATACTGTTATTTCAGCTCACTAATTGCAGAAAACGGTTGCAAAGTACGATGTAATTTGTACTTGTTTTTTGTGGCTATTTATCGAAGTTTATATTTTAACGTATTGATTTTTTGATAAATAAAAAACAGTTAAATGAAAAAACAATGTTCTATGTGAATGTTTTTATTGTGTGATAAAGCATATTAAGCAATATCTAAAACTAAACATCTTAATGCTGATAAAATCAGCATTAATCGTGTCTTTTAATTAGGCTCTTTAATGAAAATTTTTGATTAAGCCTTTTTAACAAAGCAAGCTTTAAGCATAATTTTCATGCCGTCAATTTTGCAATCGATTTCGTGATCACCTTCGACTAAACGAATACCTTTGGCTTTAGCACCTTTTTTAAGTACTGTTGAAGAGCCTTTTAATTTCAAATCTTTAATCAAAATAATATCATCGCCGTCGGCAAGCAAATTCCCATTACTATCTTTTACTTGTAATCCAGCATCAGAAGATACCGCTTCGTTGGGATCCCATTCGTGGGCACATTCAGGGCAAACATAAAACGAACCATCATGATACGTATGTTCAGATTGGCAAACAGGGCAATTAGGGATAGATTCCATAGTTTACAATTCTTCCAGATTAAATAAAAATGGCGTTTACTATAGCAAAAAAATGCTATTAAGTCATGGATGTTGTCTATTTGATTACTGTCAGATTCTCAAAAATAGTGGTGATGAAAATATAGCAGGTATTAATGATGTTGTTTGTAAAAGTTAATAATTAATTCACCGCTGAATATGAATAAATTATAAGAAAATATCGGGTTATTTATATTTCATGATTAAATTAACCCGCTAAAAATGCCTAGGCGTTTTGTTAGGAATCGCTTTATTCAGTTTAACTATATGATAAAATTTAATAAAAATTTTAAGTTTTTGTTTTCTTTCTTTTGCATCGCTGACTATTTACTGATTATGCTGCATCTTCATTAAATCGCCTATCGCTTTCGGCTTTCTCAGTTGTTTGAGCTAGGCGGTTTTGTGAATTTTTGATTGATACGATGCTGATCACATGCTTTAACAATTAGATACTGCGAAGCTTCGTCTAATCACGAAACGGTATAGAATCCTGAATATTTTTTACAAAAATACAGTCTAAAATTCATGAAAGTCCCTATCGTTTTCGACTTTCTCAGTTGTTTGAGCTAGGCGGTTTTGTGAATTTCTGATTGATGCGATGCTGATCACATGCTTTAACAATTAGATACTGCGAAGCTTCGACTAATTATGAAACGGTATAGAATCCTGAATATTTTTTACAAAAAATACAGTTTAAAAGTAAACAACCCGTCTTTATTTAAGTCCCTATCGTTTTCGGCTTTCCCCGTTGTTTGAGTTAGGCGGTTTTGTACATTTTTGATTGATACGATGCTGATCGCATGTTTTAACGAATAGTGACTGCGAAGCTTCGACTAATTATGAAACGGTATAGAATCCTGAATATTTTTTACAAAAAATACAGTCTAAAAGTAAACAACCCGTCTTTATTTAAATCCCTATCGTTTTCGGCTTTCTCAGTTGTTTGAGCTAGGCGGTTTTGTGAATTTCTGATTGATGCGATGCTGATCGCATGTTTTAACGAATAGTGACTGCGAAGCTTCGACTAATTATGAAACGGTATAGAATCCTGAATATTTTTTACAAAAAATACAGTTTAAAATCCATGAAAGTCCCTATCGTTTTCGGCTTTCCCCGTTGTTTGAGCTAGGCGGTTTTGTGAATTTCTGATTGATACGATACTGATCGCAGGTTTTAACGAATAGTGGCTGCGAAGCTTCGACTAATTGTGAAACGGTATAGAATCCTGAATATTTTTTACAAAAAATATAACCTAACAATTGAATAGTTGTGTAAATACACTCATAGTGTGCATGCAACTGACGTAGAAAATTACGCTGCTTGTTTTAGTGTTTTATATTCAATGGATGTCATATTATTTAATGCTTTATGCGCTTTCGGTGCTGTAAATGGAATGTTCTATTTTGTGCTGTTTTTTGGCCACAAACACCCCCAAGTTTCCATGGCTTTTACTAACAGCCCAGCCAAAACTATTTTACCTATCAATTCCCTTATACTCTGGCAATAAAGTAGCAAAACCTTTATACTATGTGGTAATTTTTAGTATCTCTAAATCAGTCTTACTAAATCAATCCGTTCTTTAACATCATCAATTGGAAGAAAATTATGCATCCGATGCTGAATATTGCTATTCGCGCTGCTCGTAAAGCAGGCAATGTGGCCATTAAGGCTTATGAAAACCCTAGTTCAATCGAGATCGAAGCCAAAGGCGCTAATGATTTTGCCACTAATGTGGACCGTGCTGCCGAGGCTTTAATTGTTGAAACAATCAAAAAAGCTCATCCCGACCACACTATTATTGCCGAAGAAAGTGGCCTTGTTAAAGGTAATGATGCAGATACACAATGGATAATCGATCCAATTGATGGTACGACCAATTTTATCAAAAATATCCCTCATTTTGCTGTGTCTATCGCAGCGCGAGTTAAAGGTAAAACCGAGATTGCCGTGGTTTATAACCCAATGAGTAATGAGCTGTTTACGGCTGCTCGTGGTAAAGGTGCTCAACTTAATGGTTACCGTATTCGAGTCAGTAATGCCAAAGATTTAGACGGCAGCGTACTTGCAACAGCTTTCCCGTTTAAAGCTAAACAGTACAGCGACAGCTATTTTGCCGTTTTGCAAAAGTTGTTTGTTAAGTGTGGCGATTTTCGTCGCGCAGGCTCGGCCGCTTTAGATTTGGCTTATGTTGCCGCAGGTCGTTTAGATGGCTTTTTTGAAATTGGCTTAAAACCATGGGATATCGCTGCTGGTGAGCTGATTTTGCGCGAGGCTGGCGGCGTTATTACCGATTTTGCGGGTGGTAATAATTATCTGGTTTCGGGCAATGTTGTGGCTGGTAATCCTAGAATTGTAAAAGATTTATTGGTTTCTACCCAAAACGATTGGCCAGAAAAATTACGTAACTAATTTCCTTTCTTTTTTCACAGGGTTATTTAAGCCCTGTGATCACCGCTTTATTTTTGTGCATAACCTCTAATATTCAGTATATACTAACTTTAAACTCGATAAACCATATAGGGTATATATCATGAAAACGGTTCAGTATCATTTTATTGTTGAAGATATGAGCTGCGCATCTTGTGTTGGGCGCGTTGAAAAAGCACTTAAAAAAGTCGACGGTGTGATTGATGTTAGCGTTAATCTCGCAACCGAAAAAGCAACGGTTGATGCTGATGCACATGTAAAGCTCGAAACATTGATGTCTGCTGTTGATAAAGCGGGTTATCATGCGGTTAAAATTACTGAGTCAGCAGGTTATCCAAAAAAATCGAAAAAACAATTAGCTAACTGGACTATTGTTACTGCTGTAATACTGGCTATGCCTTTTGTGTTGCCTATGTTATTAGCGCCGTTTGGGATAAATTGGATGATGCCTGCTTGGTTGCAATGGGGGATTGCATCGGTTGTACAATTTGGCTTGGGGGCTAAATTTTATCGAAGTGGCTTTAGTGCGGTGAAAGCAGGGGCTGGCAATATGGATTTATTGGTTGCTATCGGCACAAGTGCTGCGTATGGATTATCGGTTTATCAGGTGATGGCTGGCAATGGTGAACATCTTTATTTTGAATCGTCAGTTATTATTATTACCTTAATCTTGATCGGTAAATGGCTAGAATCAAGAGCTAAACATCAAACTACCCAAGCAATTGCAGCGCTTGGGGCGCTACGGCCTGATGTTGCGTTAGTCAAGCAAGGTGATCAAGAAGTGAGTTTACCCATTAGCCAAGTTAATATGGGGGATATTGTTATTGTTAAGCCCGGTGAGCGTATTGCTGTTGATGGTATTGTGATTGAAGGCGCATCAAGTAGCGATGAGTCAATGTTAACCGGTGAGAGCTTGCCTGTAAATAAATCGGTTAACGATGTGGTGACTGGTGGTACGATTAATGGTGAAGGCTTACTGCTTGTTAAAACCACAGCTATTCAGGCCGATTCTACTTTATCCAAAATCATTGCAATGGTTGAATCGGCTCAGGCCAAGAAAGCACCGATTCAACGAATTGTTGATCGCATTAGTGCGATTTTTGTGCCGGTGATTTTATTGATTGCACTAGTTACGTTATTGGCTTGGGGAATGATATTGCATAATTGGCAGCAAGCATTACTTTATGCGGTTGCGGTGTTAGTGATTGCTTGCCCATGTGCGTTAGGTTTGGCAACACCAACCGCGATTATGGTGGGGACTGGGGTGGCTGCTCGCCATGGTATTTTAATTAAAGATGCCGAAGCGTTAGAAACGCTACACAATGTTAATACGGTCGCATTTGATAAAACCGGTACACTCACCATCGGTAAGCCTGAATTGGTTGAAATGGATATTATAGGCAGTGAGACGCCCGATCAAATTTTATCGCTCGCCGCATCATTACAAGCTGGTAGTGAGCATCCACTTGCCAAAGCCATTTTAAGTAAGGCTAAAGAGTATGATTATGCTCAAAATATTACCTCGGTAGCAGGATCGGGGGTGATGGCAGCTGTTGATAATACGCAGTATTATTTAGGTAGCTTGCGATGGATGAAATCATTAAATGCCTATTTTGTTGGCATGGACGATAAGATTAATGAGTTAGCCAGTAAAGGTTACACCATTTCATTTTTAGCTAAGCAGCAATTAGAAGGTAATGTGGTGATATTAGCGCTATTTGGTTTTGCTGATGTAATCAAGCAAGAAGCAAAAAATGCCATTGAAGCATTGCATCAGTTAAATGTAAAAAACGTTATGTTAACCGGAGATAACCAGAAAGCGGCGAATTACGTTGGGCAGCAGTTAGGCTTGGATAAAGTCATTGCTGAAGTATTACCGCAAGATAAAGCCAATTATATTTATCAATTACAAAAAGAAAGTCATGTTGATAGCCATAATCGAGTGGCAATGGTGGGGGATGGGATTAATGATGCGCCAGCATTGGCTGCTGCGGATATTGGTATAGCCATGGGCACGGGCACTGATGTGGCTATGCATGCAGCAAGTATTACTCTCATGCGTGGTAATCTGTTTTTAATTGCTGATGCAATTGATATTTCGCGCCGAACTTATCATAAAATTAAACAAAATCTATTTTGGGCATTTTTCTATAATTTGATTGGTATTCCGCTAGCGGCATTCGGTTTTTTAAATCCAATGATAGCTGGTGCTGCCATGGCGTTAAGTAGCGTGAGTGTGGTTACTAATGCGTTGTTACTTAAACGTTGGAAAGCAAGATCGGAAAATAGATAGTGTAGTTTGGTTTGGCAAGGAGGCTTATAGCCTCCTTAATTTTTGGTTAGAATTAAAAGTCATTGAATAGAATAATAACCAAGATAACTATATTTTTGTTTTGGTTACTGAATCGTTTTAGGACGGTATCGATCCAACAGCATATTACTAAATTTATTTTCTGGATCTAACCGTGCTTTAAGTTTAAAAAAACGCTCTGCTTGTGGATATGCGCGCTGAAACTGTTCAGCGGTTGCATGTAATTGATAGGGTAAATAATAACTGCCAGCATTGGCTAGTACCGCATCGATTAGCTCTCGAGTCCAGATCCCTACCTGCTCTTTACTGTGTTCATCGGTCGTTTGCTGATAATAAATAACAAAAGCAAACACTTCCGTTTTGGCCCATGCCAGCAACGAACCGCTATCTGGATTTGCATGTCGAATAGAAATATTGATGATATTCGCCTGATGTTTTTTCACAATGGCAATTAATTGGGGATAAAAATCATCAAACCGTTCTACCGGTATAAAATATTCTTGTAGCGCATAACTTTTATTTTTTTCAGCAATAGGCTGTAAACTGGCTACATCATAACTGGCTTCATAATTACGCCACATCACGGGTTGTTTTACATAATCGACATCATCATGAACTTTTCGTAATTCTTTGCCTAAAGTGGATGAAGAGACGATTTTTAGTTTTACCTGTTGATTATTTGAAGATTTATCGTTAGGTCTTAATCTATCCAAAATAGTCAGTGGTTCTTGTGTTTGTTTAAATGTGACTGCACGGACTTTTTTAAAATCAGGCGGATAGATTATGGCATTGTGAAATATTGCGGTTTTATCAGGACGGATATGCTGAGTGAAATACGAGTGATACTTTGTCATTGGCATAACTTCATTAATACGTTTTACCTTAACATTATCAGTAAGTTGCAATGTGACTTCTGTGATAACGCCTAAGCCACCATAACCACCAATAGCACCATAAAATATATCCTGATTTTCTTCTGGGCTGGCTATTACTACTGAACCATCGGCAAGTACGATTTTGAACTGTTCGACAGATAGGATAATGGGCCCTTCTCCAATATAGCGACCATGCACATTCACACTCAGTGAACCGCCAATACTGAAATTGGCATAGCTTTGCATGATTTTTACCGATAAGTTATAGGGATCAATAAGTTCTTGTACTTGACGCCAACTTGCGCCGGTCTCAATGGTTAAACGTTTTTGCTCAGGATTAAAATCAATCACATGGTTCAGCTTTTGCGTATCTATTTGGATTGCGCCTGTTATTGCTGTTTGTCCACCCATGCTATATTTTCCTCCAGCGATACTAATTGGACCAGTGGTATTTTTGACCAGTTCGACCACCTGCTGGGTCGATTCTGGTTGCACAATCGCAGCGACTTGTACTGGTGTCATACCTGTAACATCATTGACAACAACTGCTTGCGTATTTAATGGTAGTAACAGGCAAAGACAGCAGCTTAATAAATGTAATTTTTTCATCATAAATTAATATCTACTTGATCTATAATAAAATAACTGATTCTATCTGATTACAAAGAATTCATCAACAAAGGTAAGGTCTAATGTTGTCAAATAGTGATAATAACCAAGATACATTTCATCTTTATAAATTTTTAAGCACATTTGAAAAACGGGTTCAGTATAACCTCCCGTTAAAATCAAACTTAGACTTTCACGAAAAGTCAGTGTCTTGATATCTTGCTTAGTATTAAGCTCTAATTCGGTGTAGTTATTATTAAGAATGTGCTTTAAGCTTGTCATGGCTAGTTTTTTTAACCTATTATGGATTAATTCAATATCTGTAGATTTTAGATAATCAGATAGAAGCATAATGGTGATAAATCCTGATATTTGCTGATAATCATATTAACCTTAATAGCTTTTGTTTATTTAACTAAGCTATATTGCCTTTAACAAATATGATTATTTTAGCTAATCTTTTAAGTGTATTATTGTTTTGCATATTAAACATCATCGATAAAACCTATAAGCCATTATTCACGAGATTAAAACCGATTTGTGTGCCTTTTCCTTGTTCGGTAACAAACTTGCCAACAGCGCAGATCAGTTGTTCATTATAGTAAATCAACGGGATTCGTGTACGCATCCACGGTGGAATGTTATGTTCTTGCCATAGCTTTTTTATTGATCGCGAGCCATTGCGATTGATAATTTGAAATTGTCCTTGAGCATGAAATCGTATGGTGACTTGTTCATCTGCATGGGGTAAACGGCAAGATAAATCAGTGTGATAATTAATCTGCAATTCACCAACATTATCTGGCAGAATTAAAGGTAAAGCCAAATCCCAGTTGAGGATTTGTTGTTCAATATTTTGGTATAACGGTAATAAATAGAGTTGATTTTGATAGCGACGAATTTGCCTGCAATGTAGTATGAATTTAGGGTTGGCATCTTCTTTTGCTAGCACAACCGTTTGCCAAATGAGTGCTAATTGCTTTTGGCTTGGCATCGTCATTTGTTGGGAACGCAGCCACATGCGCAACACAGCATTGCGTTTATATTCTGAACACGTCATTAAAGGCGCTAGATTTAGCTGTCCTTGTTGGCTAACCATTTGTTGAAAATCAGCTAATAATAATTCATTAATTAACGCTTCTTGTTGCTGACATAATTCAGCACTGCGTGCCACCATTTGCGAAAAATGTGGCCAGCGTTGATTCAGTATTGGTAAGACTTTTAAGCGTAAAAAATTGCGGTCATAACGATCATCTTGGTTGCTTTCATCTTCTATCCAGTTGAGTTGATGCTGATTAGCATAAGCTTCAATTTGTGCGCGTGAAATTGTTAATAAAGGGCGAAGATGTTGCTGATTTTCCTGTGGCATGGCGGCCAATCCCGCAGGACCACTACCACGTTTTAATGCTAAAAGGAATGTTTCGCATTGATCATCAAGATGTTGCGCAGTGCATAAGGTTTCGTCATTTTTTAAATGACGATAGATAGCTTGGTAACGCGCATTTCTGGCTTGTTCTTCGATATTTCCTGCATTAGGGTCGAGTTTGACTTTTTCAATAATCAGTGGAACTTGCCATGTTTGGCATTGTTTTTGGCAATGCATTGCCCAGTTGTCAGCATTGCTGCTCAAACCATGATGAATATAGATTGCCCTTAGCTTTAAATCAGGTAATAATTGCTGTTTAAGTGCAACTAGTGCATGCATTAATACGGTTGAATCCACACCACCACTATAAGCAACCAGTAGTGCTTTGTGGTGTGTGATTTTATGCATAATTGTTTGTTTGATGCTTTCATCAAACATTGTTTGGTGTGGGTTATTCATCTTCTATTTAATTACACCAAGCTTTGTAATGCATTGGCTTTATTTTTGTGTTGTTTGATTCTGTCTAAACCAGCCGCAAGATCGGCAATTAAATCATCAGGATCTTCAAGACCTATATGTAGCCGAATTAGTGTTCCCGCAAAGTCTATGCCAGATACAGGTCTAATGTTTGCAAGTTCTTCGGGTTGATTAGCTAAAATTAATGACTCAAATCCACCCCATGAATAAGCCATTGAGAAATAAGTTAAGTTATCAAGAAAATCAGACAATTGCACGTCGGTTAATCGATCTTTGAGTATAAATGAAAATAAGCCACTTGCGCCCGAAAAGTCACGTTTAAAAAATTCGTGTCCTTTACAACTTTCTAATGCTGGGTGATTGACGGTCGCCACTTTTGGGTGACTGGCTAACCATTTTGCTACTTTTAAACCGCTTTCGTGATGTTGTTTTAATCTTATTGCTAATGTGCGTAAACCGCGTGCAGCCATATAGGCGGTATCCGCATCACACATTTGTCCCATTAAGTAAGAACGTTCGCGCAAAGTTTCCCAACAGCGCTCGTTAGCAACCGCGGTACCTATCATGGCATCAGAATGGCCGATAAGGTATTTAGTACCCGCTTGTATTGAGATATCAATATCATGCTCTAACGCTTTAAATAAAATCCCGGCACTCCATGTGTTATCTATCATAATTATGATTTCAGGATTAACACTGCGAATGGCTTTAACAATCGATGGTATATCGTGAATTTCCATCGTAATTGAGCTTGGTGATTCTAAAAATACGACTTTGGTATTCGGCTTAATGTGATTTGTGATATAGCGACCAATTAATGGCGAGAAGTAATCGGTTTGAACACCAAAATCTTTTAAAATGTGTTGGCAAAAATCTTGAGTGGGTTCGTAAACGGCTTCTGATACTAAAATATGATCGCCAGTTTTCACAAAAGCTAAAATGGCATTAGTAATAGCCGCTGCACCACATGGATAAAGGTAACAACCCGCTCCCCCTTCAATTTCAACCATCGCTTCTTGTAGTGCAAAATGGGTCAATGTGCCGCGGCGGCCGTAGAATAATGCACCATTGGCACGATTTTTTGTGGCTTCTTTTTTGGTTTCAATAGAATCAAAAACCAGTGAGGATGCACGTTGAATAACCGAATTAACCGCACCTTGTGTATAACGCTTTTTACGTCCTGCATGAACTAATTTTGTTGGTAATGACATGATAAGACACCTTTGCTGCTATTTATTAATGTTGGTATTTTGATTAATTTTGATAACAGTTAGCATAGCATGCTGTTAAAATAGTAAAAAATAAATTTTATTAATATTCTCGTTCCGATTATGCTTATAGTTCAACTCGCTAATCTTAATGATGCCGACATTGATGTTTCACTGTTGTCACCCCAGCTTCTTGATGAAGCTAATAAATTACATGGTCAACGCAAAAAACAGTTTTTAGTTTGTCGTTCAATATTGGCTAGCTTACTTAAACAGTATTGTGATATTTCGGTGTTACCCACTATTAAGGTTGGTGATAATGGTCGTCCCTGTTTTTTACAGCAACAGCTACCCGATTTTAATATCAGTCATAGCCAAGATTGGGTGGCAGTCGCAATTTCGTTAACAGATAAGGTTGGTTTAGATATTGAAGTGGCACGCCCGCGTAAAAATTATCTGAATGTGGCTAAAAACTTTTTTGCGGATGATGAGTTTCAATGGATACTTAAGCAAGATGATGCATTAAGGGCTTTTTGGCAATTATGGACATTGAAAGAGTCGGCGTTAAAGTTGTATGCCAAAGGGGTTTGGCAAATAAAATCGGTTAAAGTTAACTTAAAACAGCAGATGATTACAGCGCCTTTTGGGCAAGATTTTTATTATCAATATCGTCAAGTGGGCGATGTTCATCTGTCTGTAAACAGTAATCAACCGATTTCTAAATGGGTTTTGTTATCTTAATATAGCACTTTGCCATTATCTTTTATGGCAAAATAAATCATTACAATTTATTAAACTAGATAGATATCTTGGATTCTTTTTCTATTGTTTGCATTTAATTGATATTCCTGTGATAACCAATCGTCAATAGAATCATAACGCATTTTAATTGCGTCAAATGCGGCTGTTAAATACTCTTTTTTGGCGGCAAAAATTAATTTGCGGTTTTCAAATTCATCAGGAGTAACCTTATGTTGGTATTGGCGTAATAGATTTTCACGATAATCCGACAATAGTTGTTCAGTTAGCAAATAATCTTGCATGATAACTTCTTCACTCACACCTAAAGCAAACAGCGTTAATGCGACGCCAACACCCGTACGATCTTTACCCACTGCACAATGTTGCACTAATGGTTTACCTTGTGAGTTCAGTAAGATTGACGAAAGTTTTTGGTATGCTGGGTTATTAAATGGTAGAAGCTGGTATAGCTTAACCATAAAATCAAATGGTGCATTTTTTTTCAGTGTTTGGTGGGCATTATCTAGATCGCTTGTTAAACTTGCGGTGACTGTATCGCTCAAAGGGTTAGCAGGTACATTAATATAATGAGTGTTTTGCCATAATTTATCTGGATTTCGAGCAATTTCATCAGGATCGCGATAGTCTAAAATATAGTGCAGGTTTAACTCATCAGATAAAAAAGATTGCTCTTCTGGCGTGATCAATGAGAATGCACCTGAGCGGTATAGCAGACCCGATCGAATTTGACGTCCATCGGTTGTTTTGATTCCACCTAAATCACGAAAATTAACTCCATTTTTTATTGGTACAACATAAGTCATTACTACCCCTTATTTATACTTAACTTTACTTGCTATATTAACATGTTTCTGATTAGAATTAATCCACTGTTTCTACTATTACGAATGATTTAAGGTACTTATTATGTCGATGTTATCTGTTTTACTTTCTGATAAAGCTGCGCCAACGCAATGGGGAAAAGATGCACTGCTGAGTTTTTCGAACGATACAATTACTATTCACTATAAACCGGAGCATCGCTTAGGGGCGATTCAACGTGCGGGAAGAAAACTTGATCAGCAAGGAATAAATTTGGTTAAACTAAGTGGCGAAAACTGGGATCTTGAGGCTTGTTGGCATTTTTGGTTAGGTTATCGTAATGCCAAAAAAAGCACCAAGGTAACTTGGCCAAAACTCAATAGCAAAGATAAGCAAGAATTAAAACATCGCTTAGCGATTATTGATTGGTGTCGGGACATTGTTAATGAGCAAGCCGAAACATTAAGTCCGTTAGCACTAGCAACACAAAGTGCAAAATTGGTCAGTGCCTATTCAGCTGATATCACTTATAACATCATTTCAGGCGAGGCTTTAAAAGAGCGCGATTATATGGGGATTTATACGGTAGGTAAGGGGTCAGATAGGCCGGCTACGTTACTTGAGCTTGATTATAATCCCACTAAAGACCCTAACGCACCGATTACTGCTTGTTTAGTTGGCAAGGGGATTACGTTTGATTCGGGCGGTTATAGTTTAAAACCAAGTAGCTTTATGGAATCAATGCGTTCAGATATGGGCGGTGCTGCATTAGTAACGGGAGCTTTAGCGCTAGCGATTGCACGAGGGCTACATCATCGGATCAAACTCTATTTATGTTGTGCCGATAATTTAGTCAGTGGCAATGCCTTTAAACTTGGCGATATTATTCGTTATCGTAATGGTAAAACAGTTGAAGTTGATAACACCGATGCCGAAGGGCGTTTAGTATTAGCGGATGGCCTGATTTGTGCTGATAATGACAAACCTCATTATATTATTGACTGCGCAACGTTAACAGGTGCTGCTAAAATTGCAGTGGGGAACGATTATCAATCCTTGCTCTCTTTTGACGATAGCTTCGCTAATCAACTGTTAGTGAGTAGCGATATGGAACATGAAGCTTTCTGGCGATTACCATTAGCCGAATTTCACCGTTCTCAATTTCCGTCATCGTTTGCCGATATGGCAAATTCAGGTTTACCGAATACCGCTGGTGCGAGTACTGCCGCAGCTTTTTTATCACATTTTATTAAAAACTATCAACAAAACTGGTTACATGTTGATTGCTCCGCAACATTCCGTAAAAGCGCTACAGCATTATGGGCAACAGGCGCAACGGGAATTGGGGTGAGGACAATTGCTAATTTACTTTGTCAGCTTAAATAATACTGAAAAAACCACTTGAAAAAGTGGTTTTTTATTTTTTTTAAATAAGTAAATATTGTTTAGTTATTTTTAATAACAGCAACTTTTTTAATATAAATTGGTTCAACAGGAACATCTCTATGTGGACCCATACGTTTAGTTGGTACATTAACAATTTTGTCAACAACCTCCATACCTTTAATCACTTTACCAAACACCGCATAACCGTACCTTTCTGGAGATTGGTAATTAAGAAAATCATTATTGACTACGTTGATAAAAAATTGGCTAGTTGCACTATTTACTTCACTGGTTCTTGCCATTGCAATGGTGCCGCGATCATTTTTTAAGCCGTTATCTGCTTCATTTTTAATGGGTGGGTTATTGTCTTTGAATTTGAGTTGATCATCAGCACCACCACCTTGAATCATAAATCCAGGAATGACGCGATGGAAAGTTAAATTCTCATAGAAGCCACTATTGACATAATCAAGAAAATTTTTAGTGGTAATTGGGGCATGTTCGCTATCTAGTTCAATTTCAATGTCGCCCATGCTGGTTTGTAATAATACTTTGGTGTCTGCTAAAGCAACGGTAGAAAGCAAAGTTAGTAATATTGTAATAAATAATAGTTTGATTTTTTTCATATATTAATTCCTTGAACCTAGGAGGGAGGCTGATTATACCGAATATTTGATTATTATAAATAACTATTATGAAAAATCAGATAATTTTTTGTGTTGTCGATCGTAGAAGTATTTAATTTTGTGCAGTTATAAGATGAGTTTGCTTATTATATTGGTCTTGCTTGATAAGAAAAGCAAAAGTCAGGAGTTATAAAAAATGGTTTTTATAAATTTAGTTTTTATATTGCAACGTCATGTTACCTGAAACTTTTTTACCAATAAGTATATAGGATCCTATGCGGTGTATTTTGTGTGATATGCCTTTATCTTTGCCTCATCAGGGTATTTGTTGTCAATGCGTTAAAAACTTACCTAAATTTAATAAGGTCTGTCATCAGTGCTGTTTGCCGCATTCTTTATCGACAGATATATGTTATCGGTGTCGTGCAAAGAAACCATACTGGGATGAGCTTATTGCTGTTTCTGAATATATTAATCCACTAAAAAAATTGATTCATCATTTAAAGTTCTATAGAAAAATTGAACTGAATACGGCATTGGCAAGATTGATGTTTTTAGCTTGGTATCAACGGCGAGAAGTCGATGCTTTAATTAAACCTGATTTGGTCACTTGTGTGCCATTGCACCATATTCGTTATTGGTCTCGTGGTTTTAATCAAGCTGAGTTATTAGCAAAACCGATTGCAAGATGGTTAAATCGTGATTTTTCTCCTTATTTGTTATCTCGACAGCCAACTATGCAAGATCAAAAAAATCTATCGCTTACCGAACGAATCGCTAATGTCGAAACACTTTTTATGTGCCACCAAGATCTTTCTCACAAATCGATCATGCTTATTGACGATATCGTTACAACTGGTAATACGATTAATGCCATTAGTCAGCAACTAAAAAAATGTGGTGCAACAAGTGTTCATGTAGTTTGTTTATGTCGTACAGTATTGTAAAATCCTGAACAACCCCTATAATAACCAAGAAAGTTAGTCAACTATTATTATCAATGATATTAGGTCTGTTTATTACCTAATTACATTAAAGTGAGGGATTATGTCTATTATCACTATTTCTGAGTCAGCTCAACAGCATTTTAAAAAATTGCTTGCTAATCAACCTGAAGGAACACAAATTCGGGTCTTTGTTATGAATCCCGGTACGCCAAGCGCAGAATGTGGTGTTTCGTATTGTCCGGCTGATACTGTAGAAGATAGCGACATAGAAGAAAAGTTTGCTGATTTTTCTGTTTATATTGATGAAATGAGTGCACCATTTTTAGAGGAAACGGTTATTGATTATGTGACTGATGAGTTAGGTTCGCAGTTAACATTAAAAGCACCAAATTCAAAAATGAAAAAAGTGGCTGATGATGCACCACTTATTGAACGTGTTAATTATGCAATTCAAGCGCAGGTTAATCCTCAGTTAGCCAGCCATGGCGGGCATGTGAGTTTAGTTGAGTTGACCGACGATAATTATGTTATATTGCAATTTGGCGGTGGATGTAATGGTTGTTCAATGGTTGATTACACTTTGAAAGAAGGTATCGAAAAACAATTAATGACAGAGTTTCCTGAACTTGCTGGTGTAAAAGATATTACTGAACATCAAGCTGGAGCGCATTCTTTTTGCTAAAAATGAAGAAAATAATTTTTATTTAAGCCTTGCTTATTGCTGGGATTAAGTCATAATCGGGTGACGTTTGCCATTTGATATTCTGATGGGGTTATATGAATCAAGTGAGTATTATTTCAGATCTTATCGTTTGGATTGAAAAAAATTTGGAACAACCATTATCTATTGATCATGTTGCACAAAAATCAGGTTATTCAAAGTGGCATTTACAACGTATGTTTAAAGAAGTCACAGGCCAAGTTCTTGGTACTTATATTCGTCATCGCCGTTTAACGTATGCTGCACTTGCTTTACGTATGACAAGTAAACCGATTTTAGATATTGCAATGCAATATCGTTTTGACTCCCAGCAAACATTTACCCGATCTTTTAAAAAACAATTTAATGAAACCCCAGCAAGCTACCGGCGAGGGGAGTTTTGGGATCCTACAGGGCTAACACCGGCTATTGAGCTCAATAAAAACAGGCTGTCATTGCCTGAACCAAAATTTATTAATATGCCAAAACAAACTTTTTGGGGTATTACCTTTAAGAATAATTGTAATTTGAGCCAATTATTAGATGAAGAAAATAAACTAAGATCGCAATTTTTTTATAATTATATATCCCGCTGTAATCATAAATGTGAAAATCTACCAGATAAAATTTATGCTTTTAGTCGTATATTGAAAAGCAAAGAGAATGCTAATGAACAAGAGCTTTTTTATACCATTGCTTTAGATCATAATAATAATCTTGAAGGTATTGAACAGGTTGTGAGTGAAGGTGGTTTGTATCTTTGTTTTAAATATATTGGCTCTCCTGATGAGTTTAGTGATTTTATTTCGCAAGTGCATTTAGCCGCTATGCCAGCATTAAAAGTGCGTTTGCGTAGCTCTAGTTGTGTAATTGAAATTCATCATAACCATCATGATGGCACCGCCGAATCGGTTAAGGATATCACACGTATGGAGTGTGATTATTGTGTGCCGGTTGTTACTGAAAGTGAAGTCAATATCCAATCCAATTTATAGTATAGTGTGATATAAAAATCGGTTAATAGATATTGACTGATGTATTTAATTATTTGAATTTAACAAGATATTTTCTAACCATTTTTTGAATTCTGGGGTTACTTCTTTTAGACTGTTCGATCCACGTGTTACAGTTGCAATTCCTATCCCAAGTTGCTCTTTTAGTTGACGTTGATTGATTGAACCATCAAGTAATGAATGTACAATTTTGACGCGAGTAATTAAAGCATCGCGTTCATCAGCGGTCATTAATAATTTTAATATATCAAGTGAATAACCATCGTTAAATGCTTGGTGTAATATTGCAACTGTTTGTTTCCATTCGTTAGTTTTCATTATAATCACCATTAATATTGTTTATTAAATTCATTTGAATTAAGAATATTGACATTTTTTTGCCCTAAGATTATTTGGTAAATGTAATCATATACCAATACATTTTTCACATAATTACGCGTTTCGGTAAACGGTATGCTATCAATAAATGCAATAGCATCCAGTTTTCCATGACTATTATTAAGCCATCTTTTTACACGATTAGGGCCTGCATTATAAGCTGCTGAAGACAATATACGATTATTTTCATTTTGTTGATAAACAGTGTTTAAATAGGAAGTACCTAATTCTATATTCGTTTTAGGATCAAACAATTGTCCCGATGAAACATAAGTGACTGAATTAACTTTTTTAGCGGTTTCTTTTGCTGTCGCTGGCATTAATTGCATAAGTCCGCGGGCGCCGGCAGGGGATTTGGCAGTGGTATCCAGCGCACTTTCTTGACGAGAAATAGCTAAAGCATAAGATAACGCAATCGCTTTATCTTTTAATGCATTGTTATATAAGTCCTTGTACATAATCGGTAAACGTTCAGTCCAGTTATTCCAAAGCTTACCAACAATGGTTGCTTGAATACTAAGATCACCCCAGCCTTTTTGTAAGGCATATTGAGCTAATGCTAAATATTCATTTTTGTTGGTTTGTTTATTTAACATATATCGCCATTCGTTGCTTGATTCTGATACCATACCAAAATAATATAATTCGTTAATTCTTTTTACATAGGGTTGATTATCATATTTGGTTTTTAGTGTTGATATTTCAGATGGTGTAATCTTTTTAGATTGGTTATTGAGCGAATAAGGTTGATTAAGTGTTTGTGCACTTACCATACCATAAAATCCACGTTTGGTTGTTAGTGTTTGTAAAATTTGGTTAGCTTCATTTTTTTGATTTTTATTGAGTAATACTCGAGCTTGCCAATATTGCCATTCTTCTTTCAATTTATCTTCCGGCGATAATTGTGCTAGCCAATGGGCAATGTCAGTAAAGTTATAGGCATCGATAGCAAGGCGGATGCGCTTTTCGACTAATGTTGTATCATGATATTTGGCAATATAGTTATCACGCCATTTAATTTGTTCATCAGTTGCAGAATCTTTAAAGTAGTTGTTAGCCAAACTCTTTTGTAATGCAATTTGCTCAGCTTCACTTAACGTTTGCTGTGTAACCAGTTTTGGCAATAACGATGCCGCTAAGTTGCTATCTGCTTTTACTAAGCGAGAAAATGATGCTAGAACGATCTTTTTAGTGAAAGGGCTAGCTTTAATATTTTTTGAAAAAGCTTCTAATTTTTTAGGATTATCAAGTACAGCAAGTAAATGATTTTTGGTTGTTTTGTAGTTGTCATCAAGTAAGTTAGCTAGATGTCTGGCTAATTTTAAATTATTTGCTTCAATAGCCAGTTCAATACGTAATAGTACTAAATTAGCTGTTCGCTTACCTGCTTGAGCCCATGCGTCGAGTAATGGATCGCATGCAGAAGGAAGTTCTTTACCGGTCATCCAAAGCGATTCAATAGCACTAAAGGCCGCCTCGTTATTTCCTTGCTGTAGCAATGCATATTGATAGCGACAATTAGAGAGTGTGGAATTATCTTTGGGAAATGAAACGATTGTATTCCAATCTTGACGATTGCTTAATTCCGTTAGATAAGTTTGCGTTAATGTAGCGGTTAGCGGAAAGTCATTATATTTTTTGACAAAATCACTTACCATTTGTGGTGAAACTAATCTAATATTATTCTGAAAAAACTGTATGGCAGCATAAGGGTACAATGGATAATCTTTTATGGCAGTGAGCAATGTTTGCTGTTCTTCAAAAGTCAGTGATTGATAAGAATTAAGCCATCTTTGATAATGTTCTCGCAGCGCCTGTTGAGAATCAGTCGCGTAAGTGTTACTTGTGAACAGTAGGCTTATTATTAAAAAATAACGTAAAACTAATTTCATCCTTTAACCCCCTATGAGAATTCATTTTTATTAGATTAGCATATTAAGCTATGATTCGTCGATGATGAACTACCGCTTAATTCCTACTAAAACACTCAACTAAATACTTGACTAAATTAAGAGGATATATACAATAAGCGTTAACAAATATAGGGGAATAATCAATGAAACTGACATCAAAAGGACGATATGCGGTGACGGCAATGCTTGATGTTGCTCTACACGCTGATTCAGGACCGGTATCACTTGCTGATATTTCAGAGCGTCAAGAAATTTCACTTTCTTATCTGGAACAATTGTTTGCTCGATTACGAAAAAATGGTTTGGTTCGGAGTGTCAGAGGTCCTGGCGGTGGTTATATACTGAGCCGTTCTATGGATCAAATTGCTATTAGTTCAATTGTTAAAGCTGTCGATGAGACAGTGCATGCAACAAAATGTCACGGGCAAGATGGATGCCAAGGCGGTGTTAGGTGTTTAACTCATACACTATGGAATGATTTAAGTGAACGAATTGAGGACTTTTTAACGAGCATTACATTGAGTGAACTAGTTAATAATAAAGAAGTTAAAGCCGTAGCTAGTCGACAAAGTAATATACAACACGTTCAAATTAATTAATAAAATACAATATACAATACAGAATTTGTCATTGGGAGTACTTAATGAAACTACCTATTTATATGGATTACGCAGCGACAACGCCCGTAGATCCTAGAGTTGCTGAAAAAATGATGCAATATTTAACGCCAGACGGTATATTTGGTAATCCAGCATCTCGTTCCCATAAATTTGGTTGGCAAGCGGAAGAAGCCGTTGATATTGCACGTAATCAAATTGCCGATCTTATCGGAGCAGATTCTCGTGAAATCGTTTTTACGTCAGGTGCAACTGAAGCCGATAATTTAGCAATCAAAGGTGCTGCTCATTTTAATCAAGCCAAAGGTAAGCACATTATTACTTGTAAAACTGAGCACAAGGCTGTGCTTGATACTTGTCGCCAACTTGAGCGAGAAGGTTATGAAGTGACTTATTTAGCACCAGAATCTAATGGTATACTCGATCTAGATAAACTTGCAGCAGCAATGCGCAGTGATACAACCGTTGTATCAATTATGCATGTTAATAACGAAACAGGTGTAATACAAGACATTGAAAAAATTGGTGAGATGTGTCGTGAGCGAGGCATTGTTTTTCATGTTGATGCAACACAATCGGTTGGTAAATTGCCCATTGATGTGACCAACTTAAAAGTTGATTTAATGTCATTTTCGGGTCATAAGATTTATGGGCCAAAAGGTATTGGTGGGCTTTATGTAAGACGCAAACCACGTGTGCGCATTGAAGCACAAATACACGGTGGTGGCCATGAACGTGGGATGCGCTCAGGTACTTTACCTGTACACCAAATTGTAGGGATGGGCGAAGCATATCGTATTGCTAAAGAAGAGATGGCAACCGAAATGCCACGCTTATTAGCCCTAAAAAACCGTTTATGGAATGGTTTAAAAGATATTGAAGAAGTCTATCTTAATGGATCTTTAGAACATAGTGTGCCAAATATTTTAAATGTGAGCTTTGCTTATATTGAAGGTGAATCATTGATGATGGCTTTAAAAGATTTAGCCGTTTCATCTGGTTCAGCTTGTACATCTGCAAGTTTGGAACCCTCTTATGTACTTCGAGCATTAGGTCTGAATGATGAGCTTGCGCATAGTTCAATTCGTTTTTCTATAGGCCGTTTTACCAAAGAAGAAGAAATTGATTATGTTATTAAATTAATTAAAGAATCTATTGGAAAATTAAGAGATTTATCGCCACTTTGGGAAATGTTTAAAGATGGCATTGATTTAACAAAAATTAAATGGTCAGCACATTAAAATTAGGAGTAAATTATGGCATATAGTGAAAAAGTCGTTGATCATTATGAAAACCCACGTAATGTTGGTTCATTTGATCAAAATGATCCTAATGTTGGTAGCGGTATGGTTGGCGCGCCAGCGTGTGGCGATGTGATGCGTCTACAAATCAAAGTGAATGATAATGGGATTATTGAAGATGCTAAGTTCAAAACTTATGGTTGTGGTAGTGCAATTGCATCAAGTTCCTTGGTTACAGAATGGATAAAAGGTAAATCATTAGACGAAGCAGGAGCGATCAAAAATACGGATATTGCTAAGGAGCTTGCTTTACCTCCAGTAAAAATCCATTGTTCGATACTAGCGGAAGATGCAATTAAAGCAGCTATTGAAGACTATAAAACCAAAAAAGGACAACGCTAATGGCAATCACATTGACTAATAGCGCAGCTGATCGTGTCCAAGCTTTCCTTGCCAATCGAGGAAAAGGTATTGGGTTACGATTAGGTGTTAAAACATCCGGTTGTTCTGGTATGGCGTATGTTTTAGAGTTTGCCGATGTGATTAATGATGATGATAGTGTCTTTGAAGACAAACAAGTCAAAGTTATCGTGGATAAAAAGAGCTTAGTCTATATTGATGGCACTGAACTTGATTTTGTTAAAGAAGGATTAAACGAAGGTTTCAAGTTTAATAATCCTAATGTGCAACACGAATGCGGTTGCGGTGAAAGCTTTAATGTGTAATTGGACACAATAATTATGGTTAATTACTTTGAGCTATTTAATTTGCCGGTTCAATTACCGGTGAATACCGCTGAGCTAACGACTTGTTATCAACAATTGCAAAGGCAATATCACCCAGATAATTTTGCCGTTGCAACCGATAATGATAAAGTGGCAATTGTTCAAAAATCAGCAACCATTAATGATGGTTACCATACGTTAAAAAATCCAATCAAAGCTGCCGAGTATTTTTTATCTCTACAAGGTTTTGATGTGGCAACTGAACAAAATATTATTCATGATGCCGATTTTTTAATGGAGCAATTTGTTTTGCGTGAAAGGCTTGATGAAATCGAGAGTAAAGGGAATTTTGCATTATTAGATGATTTTCAAGCTGAGGTTGTTGCGCGACAGAATATTGTTTATGACGGATTATTACAATTTATTGCTAATCAAGATTGGTCAACTGCACTTAATCAGATCTATAAAATCCGCTATCTTGCTAGGTTGATTGAACAAATCGAAAAGTTACAAGAAAAGCAATTTGATTTATAATTTAAAATAAGTAACGTATCGATAGAGATAGATTAAATGGTATTATTACAGATCAGTGAACCAGGGCAAACTCCACTACCACATCAGCGTCGCCTTGCGGTGGGGATTGATCTTGGTACAACGAATTCATTAGTAGCAACGGTTCGAAGCGGAAAAGCAGAGGTATTACCTGATTTAGAAGGTAATTCACTGTTACCATCCGTTGTGCATTATGGTGTTGATTATGATGATAACCCTATTATTACAATTGGAAAAAATGCTAAAGACAATGCCGTTAATGATCCGCAAAATACTGTCAGTTCTATTAAGCGATTAATGGGGCGAAGTTTATCTGATATAGATTTATCGCATTTTCCTTATACTTTTTCGCAAACTGAAAATGGTGTTCCTTTATTAAACTTGTCTAATGTTCAAGTCAATCCGATACAAGTTTCATCAGAAATTCTCACCGCTTTATCTGAGCGGGCAAAAGAGAGTTTGCAAGGTGAAATTGATGGTGTAGTTATTACTGTGCCAGCTTATTTTGATGATGCACAACGGCAAGCAACGAAAGATGCTGCAAAGTTAGCCGGTTTGCATGTATTGCGTTTACTCAATGAGCCCACAGCTGCTGCTATTGCCTATGGTTTAGATTCAGGAAAAGAAGGTGTTATCGCTGTTTATGATTTAGGTGGTGGTACTTTTGATATTTCTATTTTGCGCTTAAATAAAGGTGTTTTTGAAGTCCTAGCAACCGGTGGTGATTCTGCACTTGGTGGTGATGATTTTGATCGGTTATTGGCTGACTATATAAAGAGGGAATTAGGGTTAGTTAATAATATAGACCCTTATATTAATCAAAAAATCAGTAACCAAGCGACTGAAATAAAGATTTTACTGAGTCGTCAAGATTCGGCTGTATTGTCGCTTGATAATCAGTCATTGACTATTACCCGCCAGCAATTTCAACAATTAATTGAGCCATTGGTTAAACGTACTTTGGCCGTTTGTCGCCGAGCGTTAAAAGATGCAGAGATTAGTGTGGATGAAGTGGTTGAAGTTGTTATGGTTGGTGGCTCTACTCGCGTGCCATTAGTACGGCAATCAGTGGGACATTATTTCAAAACACATCCGTTAACATCTATTGATCCTGATAAAGTAGTTGCCATTGGTGCAGCTATTCAAGCTGATATTTTGGTTGGAAATAAACCTGATTCGGATATGTTATTGCTTGATGTGATCCCATTGTCGTTAGGCATTGAAATCATGGGCGAATTGGTTGAAAAAATCATTCCACGTAATAGTACGATTCCGTGTGCAAGGGCTCAAGAGTTTACCACTTTTAAAGATGGTCAAACTGCGATGATGATTCATGTTTTACAAGGAGAACGTGAAAGTGTCTCTGACTGTCGATCGTTGGCTCGTTTTACATTGCAAGGTATCCCACCGCTGCCAGCCGGTGGCGCGCACATTAGGGTGACTTTTCAAGTTGATGCCGATGGTTTATTAAATGTTACAGCAATGGAAAAATCAACGGGTATTGAAGCGACTATCCAAGTAAAACCTTCATATGGATTAACTGATAATGAAATTGCTGATATGATTCAAGATTCAATCAGTAATGCAGAGCAAGATAAACAGATCCGAATGCTTGCTGAACAAAAAGTTGAGGCAGCTAGAGTACTTGAAAGCTTACAAAGCGCTTTAGATAAAGATGCTGACTTATTAAATGAAAAGGAATTGAGCCTGATTTTAGCAGCTAAGCATCAATTACAAGTAGCGAGTGAATCAGATAATAGTTACGCAATTGAAAAGCAAATAAAAATTGTAGATAACGTGACACAAGATTTTGCTGCCAAGCGAATGGACAGGTCTATTCGTCATGCTTTAACTGGTCATAGAGTTGATGATATTTAACTAACGAGATTATTATGCCAAAAATTACTTTTTTACCGAATGCCGATCTTTGCCCAGATGGAAAAACTGTTGAGGCGCAAGAAGGCGAATCTATTTTAGAAGTGGCATTGCGCAATGATATTGAAATTGAGCATGCGTGTGAAATGTCATGTGCTTGTTCTACATGCCACTGTATTGTTCGCAAAGGGTTCGATTCTCTAGAAGAAAGTGATGAGCAGGAAGATGACATGTTAGACAAAGCGTGGGGTGTTGAACCTCATAGCCGTTTAAGTTGCCAAGCTCGCGTCACGAATCAAGATCTAGAGGTTGAGATTCCAAGATATAGCCTTAATCATGCCAAAGAAGATCATTAACTTGCTATCATAATGACGAATGATACCCATTATAGTTCACTATAAAAATTAATCTTAAATCTGGTTATTTGATTGAAATTTGATGTTTGTAAATCAATAACCAGAAAAAACGCTTTATCTTTAAACCCAAATATCTGTATTTATTTCTTGCCGTTAGTTAACTAAAGGGGTATAATCCATCCACTTTGTTTATTGCCTTTATATAAGCAAATGATAAAAAGATATAATCGTTATGTAGAAAATAGCTAATTATATCAACAATACTCCCGATTTGGGGGTTACGAAAAAGAACGGATTACACTCTCCTGTCAATCGAAACAGGGAAAGAGGAGTAGTCTTTTGTTATAACTTTTAAATAATGGAGCTCTGGTCTCATGTCGAACCAAAGAATCCGTATCCGGTTAAAAGCGTTTGATCATCGTTTGATTGATCAATCAACTGCTGAAATTGTAGAAACTGCGAAGCGCACTGGTGCGCAAGTTCGTGGTCCTATTCCATTACCGACACGCAAAGAGCGTTTTACTGTATTGATTTCTCCGCACGTTAATAAAGATGCGCGTGATCAATACGAGATTCGCACTCATAAACGTCTAGTTGATATCGTTGAGCCAACTGAAAAAACAGTTGATGCTTTAATGCGTCTAGATCTTGCTGCCGGTGTTGATGTGCAGATCAGTTTAGGTTAATCCTAAGCTGAATGATTGAGAGGTCGAAACAATGATTGGTTTAATCGGTCGTAAAGTAGGAATGACACGTATCTTCACCGAAGAAGGTGTTTCTATTCCTGTCACCGTAGTAGAAGTTCAAAGCAACCGTATTACTCAAGTAAAAACCCTTGAGAATGATGGTTATCAAGCTATTCAGGTTACTACTGGCAGTAAAAAAGCAAGCCGCGTAAACAAACCTGAAGCAGGTCATTTCGCTAAGGCTGGCGTTGAAGCTGGTCGTGGTCTATGGGAATTCCGTTTTGAAGAAGGCGAATTTGCTGTAGGTCAAAGTATTAACGTTGATATTTTCACAGACGTTAAAAAAGTTGATGTTACTGGAACATCTAAAGGTAAAGGTTTTGCTGGCGTCACTAAGCGTTGGAATTTCCGTACACAAGATGCAACTCATGGTAACTCTTTGGCACACCGTGGTCATGGCTCTATTGGTCAAAACCAAACTCCGGGTAAAGTGTTTAAAGGTCGTAAAATGGCAGGTCACCTAGGTAATGAACGTGTAACCGTTCAAAACTTAGATATTGTGCGTGTTGATGCTGAACGTAATCTTTTATTAATTAAAGGTGCAGTTCCTGGCGCAATCAATAGTGACGTAATTGTTAAACCGGCAATCAAGGCTTAACGTCGAGGAGATAGAGATGGAATTAGTAGTAAAAGACGCGCAAGCGCTTTCTGTTTCCGAAACTACCTTCGGACGTGAGTTTAATGAAGCGTTAGTTCACCAAGTAGTTGTTGCTTATGCATCTGCTGCTCGTCAAGGCTCACGCGCACAAAAAACTCGTGCAGAAATCGCTGGTTCAGGCAAAAAACCATGGCGTCAAAAAGGCACAGGTCGTGCTCGTTCAGGTTCTGTTAAGAGCCCAATTTGGCGCAGTGGTGGTGTAACATTTGCAGCAAAACCGCAAGATCATAGCCAAAAAGTTAACCGTAAAATGTATCGTGGTGCATTAAAGAGTATTTTCTCTGAATTAGTGCGTCAAGAACGTTTAGTTGTGGTTGAAACATTTACTGTTGAAGCACCTAAGACTAAATTATTAACTCAGAAATTAAATGATATGAACCTTAACGATGTTCTTATTATCGCTTCTGAAGTTGATGAAAATCTTTTCTTAGCAGCACGTAACTTGCATAAAGTTGATGTGCGTGATGTGGCAGGTATTGATCCAGTTAGTTTGATTGCATTTGACAAAGTGGTTATCACTGTTGATGCCGTTAAACAAGTAGAGGAGATGTTAGCATGATTCGTGAAGAGCGTCTGCTTAAAGTCCTGCGAGCACCACATGTTTCTGAAAAAGCATCTATTTCAATGGAAAAAACAAATACATTAGTATTGAAAGTTGCTAAAGATGCTACTAAGAGAGAGATTAAAGCCGCAGTTGAACAACTATTTGAAGTTAAAGTAGATGACGTTAATACCCTTGTTGTTAAAGGTAAAGTTAAACGTCGTGGTCAACAAATCGGTCGCCGTAGCGACTGGAAAAAAGCTTACGTTACTTTAGCAGAAGGTCAAAATTTAGACCTTGCTGGCGTCGCTGAGTAATTCGGAGGAGTAAGAACAATGGCAGTTGTTAAGTGTAAACCTACATCTCCGGGTCGTCGCCACGTTGTTAAAGTGGTTAACCCAGAGTTGCATAAAGGTAAGCCTTATGCACCGTTGCTTGATTCAAAAAGCAAAACTGGTGGTCGCAATAATAATGGTCGAATCACTACCCGTCATATTGGTGGTGGTCATAAACAACATTATCGTATTGTCGACTTTAAGCGCAATAAAGATGGTATTCCAGCAGTTGTTGAACGTTTGGAATACGATCCAAATCGTAGTGCAAATATTGCATTAGTTTTATATAAAGACGGTGAACGTCGTTATATTTTAGCGCCTAAAGGCTTAAAAGCAGGTGATCAGATCCAATCTGGCGTTGATGCATCAATTAAAACAGGTAACTGTTTACCAATGCGCAACATCCCAGTCGGTTCTACCGTGCATAATATTGAAATGAAACCAGGTAAAGGCGGACAACTTGCTCGCTCTGCTGGTAGTTATGTTCAAATCGTTGCGCGTGATGGTGCATATGTAACATTGCGTTTGCGTTCAGGTGAAATGCGTAAAGTATTATCTGATTGCCGTGCTACTATTGGTGAAGTGGGTAATTCAGAGCATATGCTTCGTGTATTAGGTAAAGCGGGTGCAACGCGTTGGCGTGGTGTTCGTCCTACTGTTCGCGGTACAGCAATGAACCCGGTAGACCATCCACATGGTGGTGGTGAAGGTCGTAACTTTGGTAAACATCCTGTGTCTCCATGGGGTCAAAAAGCCAAAGGATTGAAAACGCGTAGCAACAAACGTACTGATAAGTATATTGTTCGCCGTCGCAATAAGAAATAATTAATATAGAGGATTAGCTATGCCACGTTCTCTCAAGAAGGGTCCTTTCATTGACCTACACTTGCTGAAGAAGGTAGAGAAAGCGGTGGAAAGCGGGGACAAGAAACCAATTCGTACTTGGTCCCGTCGTTCAACGATCTTTCCTAATATGATCGGATTGACCATCGCTGTCCATAATGGTCGTCAGCACGTTCCAGTTTATGTTTCCGACGAAATGGTTGGTCATAAATTGGGTGAATTCGCGCCGACTCGTACTTATCGCGGTCACGCAGCTGATAAGAAAGCTAAGAAGAAATAAGTAGGAGAAAGAGATGGAAACAATTGCAAAGTACCGCCACGCTCGTTCTTCTGCACAAAAAGTTCGCTTAGTTGCAGATCTTGTTCGCGGTAAGAAAGTGTCTCAGGCACTAGATATTTTAACGTACACCAATAAAAAAGCGGCTGTACTTGTTAAAAAAGTATTAGAGTCTGCTATTGCTAATGCAGAGCATAACGATGGTGCTGATATTGATGATCTAAAAGTTGCGAAAATTTTCGTAGACGAAGGCCCAACCATGAAGCGTATTATGCCTCGTGCGAAAGGTCGCGCAGATCGAATTTTGAAGCGTACGAGTCACATCACCGTGATCGTCTCAGATCGCTAGGCTGGAGAATAGCAATGGGTCAAAAAGTAAATCCAAATGGTATCCGATTAGGCATTGTCAAGCCTTGGACATCTACATGGTATTCGGGTACAAAGACATTCGCTGATAATTTAGAAAGTGATTTTAGAGTGCGTCAATTCTTGAACAAAGAATTAGCACAAGCATCAATCTCTAAAATTGTGATCGATCGTTCAGCAGAAACTAACGTTCGCATTACTATTCACACTGCTCGTCCGGGTATTGTGATTGGTAAAAAAGGTGAGGACGTTGAAAAATTACGTAATGCCGTAGCTTCTATTGTCAATAAATATAAAGACAAAAAAGAGAAACGTGATGTTGCAGTACAAATTAATATTGCCGAAGTTCGTAAACCAGAACTAGACGCAAAATTAGTTGCTGATAGCATTACTTCTCAGTTAGAACGCCGTGTTATGTTCCGTCGTGCGATGAAACGTGCGGTACAAAACGCAATGAAAGCGGGTGCTAAGGGTATCAAAGTTGAAGTAAGTGGTCGTTTAGGCGGCGCTGAAATTGCTCGTAGTGAATGGTATCGTGAAGGACGTGTGCCTTTACATACATTACGTGCTGACATCGACTATGGATTGTCTGAAGCATTAACTACCTATGGTATTATTGGTGTTAAAGTGTGGATCTTCAAAGGTGAGATCCTTGGTGGTATGGCTGCCGTTGAACAAGCAGAAAAACAACCTGCTGCTCAACCGAAAAAGCAGCGCAAAGGCCGAAAACAATAAGGAGCGTCGCTGATGTTACAACCAAAGCGTACAAAATTCCGTAAAGTGCACAAGGGCCGCAATCGTGGTCTAGCTGTAAGTACTGATGTTAGTTTCGGTACATTCGGTCTTAAGGCTGTAGGTCGTGGTCGTTTGACTGCGCGCCAGATCGAAGCGGCACGTCGTGCAATGACTCGTGCAGTTAAGCGTCAAGGTAAAATCTGGATTCGAGTTTTCCCTGATAAACCAATTACCGAAAAACCACTTGCGGTGCGTATGGGTAAAGGTAAGGGTAACGTTGAATACTGGGTTGCACAGATTCAACCAGGTAAAGTCCTTTATGAAATGGACGGTGTACCGGAAGAAGTTGCTCGTGAAGCATTTGCGTTGGCAGCTGCAAAACTGCCAATTAAAACCACCTTTGTGATTAAGACGGTGATGTAAATGAAAGCAAAAGAGCTACGCGAAAAAAGCGTTGAAGAGTTAAATACTGAACTTCTTAATTTATTACGTGAGCAATTTAACTTACGTATGCAATTAGCTGGAGGTCAGTTAACACAGACTCATATGTTAAAACAAGTGCGTCGTAATATTGCACGTGTTAAAACATTATTAACTGAGAAGGCGGGTGCGTAATATGACTACTGAAGTAAAAATTCGTACTCAGCAAGGTCGTGTTATTAGCGACAAAATGGATAAATCTATTACTGTAGCTATAGAACGTAAAGTGAAGCATCCGTTATATGGTAAGTTCATTAAACGTACGACTAAATTGCATGTACATGACGAAAACAACGAGTGTGGTATTGGGGATACTGTAGAAATTAAAGAGTGTCGTCCATTATCAAAAACCAAATCTTGGACTCTTGTTCGAATCGTTGAAAAAGCAGTTATCTAATCTTTTTGATTAAAAACTGTACATAATATAATAAACGGCTGAGTGGCCGTTTATTTTATGCTATCCATTTTACTTGAGTGGTGTTATACTATCCGCCCTCACGTAAGTGGGTTTTTGGTTGTCTATTCTTATCCATGGTAGTTGAAGTGGATGAAGGTAGATTAGACAATAATTTATTTATACGGAGCATTAAAATGATCCAAGAACAGACTAGGCTAGATGTTGCCGATAACTCTGGCGCACGTAGCGTAATGTGTATCAAGGTTCTCGGTGGATCGCACCGTCGTTATGCAGCGGTAGGTGATATCATCAAAGTTACCATTAAAGAAGCAATTCCACGTGGTAAAGTTAAAAAAGGTGATGTGCTTAAAGCTGTTGTAGTGCGCACTAGAAAAGGTGTTCGTCGTCCTGATGGATCTGTCATTCGTTTCGATCGTAATGCTTGTGTTATTTTAAATAATAACAGTGAGCAACCGATTGGTACGCGTATTTTTGGACCGGTCACTCGTGAACTTCGTTCTGAGAAGTTTATGAAGATCATTTCATTAGCACCAGAAGTACTGTAAGGAGCGGGTAATGGCAGCGAAAATCCGTCGAGAAGATGAAGTTATCGTGTTAACCGGTAAAGATAAAGGTAAACGCGGTAAAGTAAAAAGCGTTTTGTCTACAGGAAAAGTGATTGTTGAAGGTATTAATTTGGTGAAAAAACATCAAAAACCAGTACCTGCATTAAATCAAGAAGGTGGAATTGTTGAAAAAGAAGCAGCAATTAATGTTTCTAACGTAGCAATTTTCAACCCAGCTACAGGCAAAGCAGATCGCGTAGGCTTTCGTATTGAAGACGGTAAAAAAGTCCGTTTTTATAAGTCTACTAATGAATTAATCAATTAAGTAATTTGGAGTGTACGATGGCGAAACTGCATGATTACTACAAAGCACAGGTAGTAAATAAACTGCAAGAACAGTTTGGCTACAAATCTGTCATGCAAGTCCCTCGGATCGAAAAGATCACCTTGAATATGGGTGTGGGTGAAGCAATTACTGATAAGAAATTATTAGATAATGCGGTTGCAGATTTAGCTGCAATCAGTGGTCAAAAACCGCTTGTCACTAAAGCACGCAAATCAGTTGCTGGTTTTAAAATCCGTCAAGGGTATCCTATTGGTTGTAAAGTCACTTTACGTGGCGAACGTATGTGGGAATTTTTTGAACGTCTAGTTTATATTGCTCTTCCTCGTACTCGAGATTTTCGTGGTTTAAGCGCAAAATCTTTTGATGGTCGTGGTAACTATAGCATGGGTGTTCGTGAGCAAATCGTTTTCCCTGAAATCGATTATGATAAAGTTGATCGTGTTCGTGGTTTAGATATTACTATCACAACAAGTGCACAATCAGATGAAGAAGGCCGAGCTTTATTATCTGCCTTTAACTTCCCATTTCGTAAGTAAGGTAGGGCATAATGGCTAAACAATCAATGATTGAACGCGATAAAAAACGCGTAAAGCTAGCAGAAAAATATTTTGCAAAGCGTCAAGAATTAAAAGCGATTATCTCTGATCTTAATGCATCAGATGAAGATCGTTGGAATGCAGTGCTTAAATTGCAAACGCTTCCTCGTGATTCTAGTCCATCACGTCAACGTCGTCGTTGTCGTCAAACTGGTCGTCCTCATGGCGTCCTTCGTAAGTTTGGTTTAAGTCGTATTAAGGTTCGTGAGTCAGCCATGCGTGGTGAGATTCCTGGTCTTAAAAAGGCAAGTTGGTAATCAGGGGAGTGTTATAGATGAGCATGCAAGATCCTATAGCAGATATGTTGACCCGTATTCGTAATGGTCAATCTGCGAATAAAGTTGCAGTCACCATGCCTTCCTCTAAGCTGAAAGTGGCTATTGCCAATGTGCTAAAAGAAGAAGGTTATATCGGGGACTATAAAGTTGTTGGTGACACTAAGCCAGAATTGGAAATTACTTTAAAATATTTCCAAGGCAAAGCTGTTGTAGAAAGTATCAAACGTGTTAGCCGTCCAGGTTTACGTATTTATAAACGTAAAGATGAATTACCAAAAGTTATGGCTGGACTAGGTATCGCAGTTGTTTCTACTTCTAAAGGTGTTATGACTGATCGTGCAGCACGCCAAGCAGGTCTTGGTGGTGAAATTATCTGCTACGTAGCGTAAGGGAGAAAAAGATGTCTCGTGTTGCAAAAGCACCTGTCGTTGTTCCTGCTGGCGTAGAGGTAAAACTCAATGGTCAGGTAATTACGATTAAAGGTAAAAATGGCGAGTTATCTCGCACAATAAATAATGCGGTTGTGATTAATCAAGAAGAAGGTCAAATTAAATTTGCTCCTCGTGATGGTTTTGCAGATGCTTGGGCTCAAGCAGGTACTGCTCGCGCATTGATTAACGCAATGGTTATTGGTGTTACTGAAGGTTTTACTAAAAAACTTCAGCTAGTTGGTGTCGGTTATCGTGCACAAGTTAAAGGTAATGCAATTGGTTTATCTCTTGGATATTCACATCCAATTGAACATCAATTACCTGCAGGTGTAACAGCTGAATGTCCTTCTCAAACTGAAATCGTGCTAAAAAGTGCTGATAAACAGTTAATTGGACAAGTAGCTGCTGATATCCGTGCTTATCGTCGTCCTGAGCCTTATAAAGGTAAAGGTGTTCGTTACGCAGATGAAGTTGTGCGTACTAAAGAAGCTAAGAAAAAGTAAGGTAACACTATGGATAAGAAATCAGCTCGTATCCGTCGTGCAACTAAAGCGCGTCGCAAGATGCATGAACTACTTGCAACTCGCTTAGTGGTTCACCGCACTCCGCGTCATATTTATGCGCAGATTATCGCACCAAACGGATCAGAAGTACTGGCAGCTGCTTCTACATTAGAAAAAGCTATCAGTGAAAGTTTAAAATACACCGGAAACAAAGATGCAGCGGCGGCGGTTGGTAAAGCAATTGCTGAACGTGCATTAGCGAAAGATATCAAAGAAGTTTCATTTGATCGTTCAGGTTTCCAATATCATGGTCGAGTTCAGGCGCTAGCAGATGCTGCTCGCGAAGCTGGCCTACAGTTCTAAGGTAGGAGTTAAAGATGTCAAACATCGAAAAACAAGCTGGTGAACTGCAGGAAAAACTAATCGCAGTTAACCGAGTTTCTAAAACCGTAAAAGGTGGTCGTATTTTTAGTTTTTCTGCACTAACAGTTGTTGGTGACGGTAATGGCCGCGTAGGTTTTGGATATGGTAAAGCACGTGAAGTGCCAGCAGCAATTCAAAAAGCAATGGAAAAAGCACGTCGCAATATGATCAATGTTGCATTAAATAACGATACATTACAGCATCCAGTTAAAGGTGCTCACACAGGTTCTCGTGTTTATATGCAACCAGCATCAGAAGGTACTGGTATTATCGCTGGTGGTGCAATGCGTGCCGTTTTAGAAGTTGCTGGTGTTCGTAATGTTCTAGCTAAAGCATATGGTTCTACTAACCCAATTAATGTGGTTCGTGCAACGATTGATGGCTTAGAAAATATGAAATCACCCGAAATGGTTGCTGCTAAACGTGGTAAAACCGTCGAAGAAATTTTGGGGTAATTAACCATGGCAAAAACAATTAAAATTACACAGACTCGTAGTTCTATTGGTCGTCTACCGAAGCACAAAGCGACGTTAGTTGGTCTTGGATTACGTCGCATTGGTCATACTGTTGAGCGTGAGGATACTCCGGCTATTCGCGGTATGGTAAACCAAGTTTATTACATGGTTAAAGTAGAGGAGTAATAGTAATGCGTTTAAATACTTTATCTCCTGCGGAAGGTTCAAAGCATGCACCAAAACGTTTAGGCCGAGGAATCGGTTCTGGACTAGGTAAAACCGGTACTCGTGGTGTTAAAGGTCAAAAATCTCGTTCAGGCGGTGGCGTTCGTCGCGGCTTTGAAGGTGGTCAAATGCCTTTATATCGTCGTTTACCAAAATTTGGTTTTACCTCACGTAAAGCTCTAGTTACAGCTCAAGTTCGTCTTTCTGATTTGATGAAAGTCGAAGGCGATATTGTTGACCTAAATAGCTTGAAAGTTGCTAATGTGATTAATTCACATATCGAATATGCAAAAATTATGTTATCTGGTGAGGTAACTAAACCAGTAACTGTTCGTGGTATTCGGGTAACTAAAGGTGCTAAAGCTGCAATTGAAGCTGCTGGCGGAAAAATTGAGGAATAATTAGAAAGATGGCAAAGCAACCAGGATTAGATTTTCAAAGTGCACGAAGTGGTAGTGGTGAGCTTAAAAGACGTTTGATGTTTGTGCTTTTAGCACTTATTGTTTTTCGTCTTGGCTCTTACATTCCTGTTCCTGGTATTGATACTAAAGCGTTATCGGACTTACTAACACAAGCATCGTCAAATGGTATTGTGGGTATGTTCAATATGTTCTCTGGTGGTGCTTTAAGCCGTGCTTCAATTTTTGCTTTAGGGATAATGCCTTATATTTCTGCGTCAATTATTGTGCAGTTATTAACGTCAATTAGCCCTAAACTAGCAGAATTGAAGAAAGAAGGTGAATCAGGTCGTAAAAAAATTAGTCAGTACACTCGTTATGGCACGCTTGCTTTGGCAATTGTACAGGCAGTTGGTATTGCGACTGGTTTGCCAAATATTCCTGGTTATGAGAAAGTTGTGATTAATCCAGGATTTTCTTTCTATTTTGTTGCATCGGTTAGCTTAGTTACTGGCACTATGTTTCTTATGTGGCTAGGTGAACAGATCACAGAGCGAGGTGTAGGTAATGGTATTTCCATCATTATCTTTGCGGGTATCGTGGCTGGTCTACCTCATGCAATATATGAAACAATTGAACAAGCTCGTTCTGGTTCATTGCATCCGATTTTATTATTAGTAGTTGCTGCATTGGTGGTAGGTGTAACCTATTTTGTTGTGTTTGTTGAACGTGGTCAACGACGTATTGTTGTTAACTATGCACAAAGGCAGCAAGGTCGTCGTGTTTATGCGGCACAAAGTACACATTTACCATTAAAGATTAATATGGCAGGTGTTATTCCAGCAATATTTGCCTCAACAATTGCTATGTTACCGTCTATGATGGCTTCTTGGTTTCAAGGAGATGGTGAAGGATGGAGATATATTATTGTACTTATTGGGCAATATTTTTCTCATGAGCAACCATTATACATAATCTTTTTTGCAGCAGCGATTGTCTTCTTTTGTTTCTTTTATACAGCATTGGTTTTCAATCCAAGAGAAACAGCAGATCAGCTTAAAAAATCTGGTGCATTTATTCCAGGTATTCGCCCAGGTGAACAAACATCTAAGTATATCGACAAAGTAATGACTCGTTTAACGCTAATTGGCGCAATCTACATTACTTTTGTATGTTTGGTACCAATGTTTATGACAAGCGCAATGAATGTTCCTGTTCAATTTGGTGGAACGTCTTTATTAATTGTTGTTGTTGTAATCATGGATTTTATGGCACAAGTACAGACTTTAATGATACCAAATCGTTATGAGTCAATGTTAAAGAAAGCGAACCTTAAAGGCTACGGTCGATAAGTTAGCCAGAAGTTACGGAGAAAAAAATGAAAGTTCGTGCTTCAGTCAAGAAATTATGCAGAAATTGTAAAATTATTAAACGTAATGGCATTGTTCGTGTTATTTGCGTTGAAGGTAAACACAAGCAACGTCAAGGTTAATTTGTTTAGCCGAAAAGTTGCGCTTTTGCATATTTTTCTTGCCAAAGTATAGTAAAGCTGGCTAGAATAGCCAGCCTAGTTTTATTTGTGAGTTCACTGTTTGAGTATCCTGAAAACGGGCTTTTCAGTATGGTGAATTCGCTAAACATTAACAATAAAGGAGTGCATAGTGGCCCGTATAGCAGGCATTAACATTCCTGATCAACAACATGCTGTAATTGCTTTACAAGCAATTTATGGAATTGGAAGTACTCGCGCTAAGACTATTTGTGCTCAAGCGGGTATTCCTGAACATGTGAAGATCAGAGAACTATCTGAAGATCAGATTGAAACGTTACGTGAACAAGTCGCTAAATTCACAGTTGAAGGTGATTTACGTCGTGAAGTAACTATGAGTATCAAGCGTTTATTAGACCTTGGTTGTTATCGTGGCATGCGTCATCGTCGTGGACTACCGGTCCGTGGCCAACGCACAAAGACTAACGCTCGTACCCGTAAGGGACCGCGTAAGCCAATCAAGAAATAATTGAGGTATAATTAAATGGCAAAGACACCTGTTCGTACACGTAAACGTGTAAAAAAGCAAGTTTCTGATGGTATAGCTCATATTCATGCATCATTCAACAATACAATCGTAACTATTACCGATCGTCAAGGTAATGCGTTGGGTTGGGCAACCGCTGGTGGTTCTGGTTTCCGTGGCTCTCGTAAGTCAACTCCGTTTGCAGCTCAAGTGGCCGCAGAACGTTGTGCTGAAGCCGTGAAAGATTACGGAATTAAGAATCTAGAAGTTATGGTTAAAGGACCTGGTCCTGGTCGTGAGTCAACAATTCGTGCATTAAATGCAGCGGGTTATCGCATCACTAACATTACTGATGTTACTCCGATTCCTCATAACGGTTGTCGTCCACCAAAGAAACGTCGTGTTTAATTTTTTAAACATTGAATGTTTAGGATTATTGGAGAAATAAAATGGCAAGATATTTGGGACCAAAACTCAAATTAAGTCGTCGTGAAGGTACAGATTTATTCCTTAAGTCTGGCGTCCGAGCGGTTGATAGTAAATGTAAATTAGAACAAGCTCCTGGACAGCATGGTGCGCGTAAACCGCGTTTATCAGATTATGGTGTTCAGTTACGTGAAAAACAAAAAGTTAGACGTATTTATGGAATTTTAGAACGTCAATTCCGTAATTACTATAAAAGCGCTGCGCGTATTAAAGGCAATACCGGTGAAAACCTACTTGGTCTTTTAGAACGTCGCTTAGATAACGTTGTTTATCGCATGGGATTTGGTGCGACTCGTGCTGAAGCCCGTCAATTAGTTAGTCATAAAGCTGTTCTTGTTAATGGTCGCGTTGTTAATATTGCATCTTATCAAGTTTCACCAGAAGATGTGATTAGTGTTCGCGAAAAATCAAAAAAACAAGCACGTATTAAAGCCGCTTTAGAGTTAGCTGAACAACGTGAAAAACCAACATGGTTAGAAGTTGATGCTAGCAAAATGGAAGGTGTGTTTAAACGCTTACCAGAACGTTCAGATTTATCTGCTGACATCAACGAACATTTGATCGTCGAACTTTACTCTAAGTAAAGTTTAGCACTTAAGAGAGGACATAATGCAGGGTTCTGTAACAGAGTTTTTAAAACCTCACCTAGTTGATGTTGTTCAATACAGCCAAACACATGCTAAAGTGACTTTAGAGCCACTTGAACGTGGTTTTGGTCACACTTTAGGTAATGCACTGCGCCGCATTTTATTATCATCTATGCCGGGATATGCAGTAACCGAAGTTGAAATTGACGGTGTTCTGCATGAGTACAGTACTAAAGAAGGTGTTCAAGAAGATGTGCTTGATATTTTGCTTAATTTAAAAAAATTAGCTGTACGAGTACATACTAAAGATGATGTGATGCTGACTTTAAACAAATCAGGTATTGGTGCCGTAACCGCATCTGACATCACTCATGATGGTGATGTTGAAATTGTTAATCCTGATTTAGTAATTTGTCATCTTACTGATGTCAATGCTTCAATTAGTATGCGTATTCGTGTACAACGAGGACGTGGTTATGTCCCTGCTTCTGCTCGCGTTAAGTCAGAAGATGAAGAGCGACCAATTGGTCGTCTGTTAGTTGATGCATGTTATAGTCCTGTCGAGCGTATTGCTTATTCTGTTGATGCTGCTCGTGTGGAACAACGTACGGACTTAGATAAACTTGTTATCGATATGGAAACCAATGGTACTATCGATCCTGAGGAATCTATTCGTCGTGCATCAACTATTTTGGCTGAACAACTTGAAGCTTTCGTTGATTTACGTGATGTGCGTCAACCTGAAGTGAAAGAAGATAAACCGGAGTTTGATCCAATCCTTTTACGTCCAGTAGATGATTTGGAATTAACTGTTCGGTCTGCTAATTGCTTAAAAGCAGAAGCAGTTCATTATATTGGTGATTTAGTGCAACGTACCGAAGTTGAGTTACTTAAAACCCCTAATCTTGGTAAGAAATCGCTTACTGAAATTAAGGATGTACTCGCATCTCGTGGTTTATCTTTAGGCATGCGTCTTGAGAACTGGCCACCAGCAAGTATTGTTGAAGACTAAGATAAAATTTATATAAGAAGGATAAAGTTATGCGCCATCGTAAAAGTGGTCGTCAACTGAACCGAAATAGCAGCCATCGTCAAGCAATGTTTCGTAACATGACTAGTTCACTTGTTGAACATGAAATCATCAAAACTACATTGCCTAAAGCAAAAGAGTTGCGTCGTGTTGTTGAACCGTTAATTACGCTAGCCAAAAGCGATAGCGTAGCTAATCGCCGTCTGGCTTTTGCTCGTATCCGTGATAAAGATACAGTTAAAAAATTATTTTCAGATTTAGGTCCACGTTTTGCTACCCGTCCTGGTGGTTATGTACGTATTTTAAAATGTGGTTTCCGTGATGGAGATAATGCTCCAATGGCTTATATTGAATTAGTTGACCGCCCTGCAGTAGAAGCAGAAGCAGCAGCTGAATAATTATTAAATCATTGTGTATTAAAACCGGCTATATGCCGGTTTTTTATTTTCTAATTTAGATTGATCGTCACTACCTGATTTTACAGTTCGTTAAACTTATTAAGGGATTGCTATCTACTAAGTGGTATCCAAGATATTAATGATTTGGTAGATAAATTTCCAAATGACAACGATTTACTGTATAAGCAGCATTAATAATGCGGTGGTGGTGTTTCTTCAGATAAATTTGCAATATTTGATGGCTGAGTAGCTTGCAGTTTTTGGGACAATAACGTTAATTGTTCTTTTAATTTACTAATGTCTGCCTGAAGGTGTGTCACCATTTGGTTTAACTCTTCAATGGTGACTTCTTGAAAGGCAACTTTAGTTTCAAGTAGTTCTAGTTGTTTATTCATAAAATATGTTCATGTATAAGTTATTAGTTAATAAACTACATTGTAAGTAAAAATAGCGATTAAATCCATCCGCGTTCAGCAAAAGAGACGTACTCACCTTTTCCGATCACGATATGATCAACGATTCGAATATCAATTAAGTCACATACTTGTTCGATTTTTTGGGTAAGAATACGATCAGCTTGACTTGGTTCTGACACTCCTGAAGGGTGATTATGCGCTAAAATTAATGCTGCTGCATTATGCTGTAATGCTCGCCTTGCTATTTCGCGTGGATGAACTTCTACACAATTATAGGTACCGATAAACATCTCTTCTGAATAAATCACATGATTTTGATTATCTAAAAAAATCACCATAAAAACTTCTTGATCTTTATTCGCTAATCGACTCGCTAAATAGTGATGTGTTAGAGTTGGTGAGGTAAGCGAATTTTCTTTGGTCATTTTAACTTTTAAATATCGATGTGAAAGTTCAACAACCGCTTTTAATTGTGTGTATTTGGCTGTACCTAATCCTTTTTTTTGGCAAAAATCATTATGGCTTGCATTTATTAGATGATAAACTGAACCAAACTCATTTAATAATTTTTGCGATAACTCTAAAACCGGTAAATTACGTGTGCCAGTGCGTAAAAAAAGAGCCAGTAATTCTGCATCACTGAGTGTTTCAACCCCAAATTTCAAAAGCTTTTCACGTGGCATTAATGCAACTGATTGTGAAGGCATAATTGTTAGGTTCCAATAATTGTAAAATTCAGATTATTATAGGAAAAATTAGCAAGGTAAAATTGTAATGTAAAATATTGGGAGTTATTTCACAACTTATTAAGTAAAATTTAATAGATGGCAAATAAAAAGCGCTATACAGCGCCTTTTATAATTTCATTTTAATAGGTGGATTAGTGACAACCACATCCTCCATGACCACCGCCACAGCACCCAGTGCTTTCATCATCTTCGTCTTCATGAGCATGACCACCACAGCCACAACCACCATGTCCGTGATCATGTCCATGCTCACCATGAATATGACCATGAGCGATTTCATCTTCTGTTGCCTCACGGATAGCTAATATTTCAATATTAAATTTTAGATCTTGCCCAGCAAGCATGTGATTGCCATCAATGGTAACGTTATCGCCATCAATAGCGGTAATTTCAACTGGTAAAGAACCCTGATCAGTATCAGCAAAAAAGCGCATGCCCACTTCAAGTTCATCAACACCGACAAACACATCACGAGGAACATTTTGTACAAGTGCATCGTTAAAATCGCCATAGGCATTAATTATTTCAACGTCAAATTTATCACCAACTTGATGACCTTCTAGCGCTTTTTCAAGATCTTGTAATAGATTACCAGCACCTTGTAGATATTCAAGTGGTGCAGCAGCGGTTGCTTCGTCAACTAAGACGCCGTCTGTAGTACGCACTTGATACGCCATACTCACTACTGTATTTTTTGCTATTTTCATTTTTTCTCCAACAAACTGTTACCGTGCAAATTGGCATAGATTTTAACGGAAAAAACAGTATATGTATTCTAAATTTTATGTTTTTGTTCAAAACTTACGAAAAGAATAATATAAGTAACTAAGATAGTAATTTGATATTAAATATAATTAAAAAGGCGCAACCATTAATGGTTTAGCGCCTTTTTTATATATAATAAGGATTACTTATTTAAGTTCTAACTCATTCATTGCTGCGATACTAAATCCGCCGTCGACGTGAATTACTTCACCGGTAATGCCTGATGCTAAATCAGAACATAAAAATGCTGCTGAATTGCCGACATCTTCAGTAGTCACTGTGCGACGAATTGGGGTTACTGATTCACAGTGCGATAACATCTTTTTGAAATCTTTAATGCCTGATGCGGCAAGTGTACGAATTGGTCCAGCTGAAATGGCATTCACACGTACACCTTCTGGTCCCATGGCATTTGCCATATAGCGTACATTGGCTTCGAGTGATGCTTTAGCAAGCCCCATCACATTATAGTTAGGAATTGCACGTTCAGCGCCAAGGTAAGAAAGCGTAACCAATGCAGATCCTGGGTTTAACATTGATCGGCATGCTTTAGCCATGGCTACAAAGCTGTAAGAGCTGATATCATGAGCAATTGAAAACCCTTCACGAGTCACAGCATTAACATAATCACCATCTAATTGATCACCAGGTGCGAAAGCGATAGCGTGGACAAAACCGTCGAATTTATCCCATGTTTTTGCAAGTTCAGTAAATAGTTCTGTGATGCTTTCATCATGTGCAACATCGCAAGGTAGAACGATTTTTGAACCAAAATCAGCGGCAAACTCCTCAACACGACCTTTTAATTTATCGTTTTGGTAAGTAAAAGCGAGTTCAGCACCCTCACGATGCATAGATTGTGCAATACCGTAAGCAATAGAACGGTTACTTGCAACACCCGTAACAAGTATACGTTTGCCTGTTAAAAATCCCATAAATTGTTCCTCTAATGGTTTCACTATATAGTCTAGGATGATGAAGATTATATGTTGATCAAGCCAACTTCGCTACAATAAATTTATATTTCGCGATTTGTTATTATTTTATCTGGTATCAGTCAAGTTGTTTAGACGTTTAATAATTGACTATAATAGTCAACTATTGAACTATTTTAAGGATGATATTATTTTGGAAAATTTATTTAATTATAAAACGTTACCCGTTTGGGATGTTAAAAAATTACCACAAGTATTTTGTGAAAAACACCATACCCAAGAGGGCACATGGGCAAAGTTACACATTATTGCGGGTTGTTTAGATTGTGAGATATTAACTGAGCAAGGCGAGATCAAAAGTCAATACCATTATGATATGTTGCATCAGCCACCATTCATATCACCGTTGCAGTGGTACCGTATTGCCAAGGTATCAGATGATCTACAGTGCCAGTTGGCGTTTTATTGTCAGCCTGAGGACTATACTCATAAAAAGTACCAGATGACTAAAACACATTCTGAAGTGGTGTCAGCTTGTCAATTTATCCCTAAAGGTAAAGTATTAGATCTTGGTTGTGGCTCTGGCCGTAATTCACTTTATTTGCAATTATTAGGTTTTGAAGTCAACGCTGTTGATAAATCGGAACAGAGTATTAATAATTTACAGCAGATTATTCATAATGATAATCTAAACCATATCAATGCTTCTTTCTATGATATTAACCAAGCCAACTTAAAAGGTGAATATGATTTTATTATCTCAACGGTTGTGATGATGTTTTTACAACCAGATAAAATCCCAGATATTATTCATAATATGCAGGCTATCACCAAACGTGGCGGTTATAATCTTATCGTCTGTGCAATGTCAACGGCTGATTATCCTTGTTCTGTGGGATTTTCATTCACATTTAAAGAACAAGAATTACTCAATTATTATCAAGATTGGGAAATTCTAAAATACAATGAAAATATTGGTCAATTACATAAAACTGATATTCATGGTAATCGTATAAAATTGAGATTTGCAACACTGTTAGCGAGAAAACGATAAATATTACAGGATTAAATATCCTGTAATATTGTAGTTTGGATACTTAATCCATACTGAGCTTTTCACCAACAACAAACCAAGACTGACGAGAATTTAATAAATCTTGTGCTGACATTGGTTTTTTACCCGCTGGTTGGAGCTTTGTCATATTTAATGCCCCTTTGCTTGTTGCGATGCAAATGCCGTTTTTGTCTGCTTGCAAAATCGTGCCAGCAGGCTGTTTTGAATCAATTTCAACGACTTGAGCTTGCCATACCTTAACCGGTTCGCCATTAACGACAAAATAGCTAACCGGCCATGGGTTAAAAGCGCGAACACAACGTTCGAGTTGCTCGGCAGATAAATTCCAATCAAGTTTGGCTTCTTGTTTTGAAAGCTTTTCGGCATAGGTAACTTTCGCTTCATCTTGCTTTTCTGGTTGGATTTTCCCTTCACTGATTAACGCTAATGTATCAAGCAAGCCTTGCGGACCAAGCTTTGCTAGTTTTTCATACAGCGATGCGCTAGTATCGGCTGGCTCAATTGGGCAGGTAAGCTTATAAAGCATATCGCCTGTATCAAGCCCTGCATCCATCTGCATAATGGTAATGCCCGTTTCTTGATCTCCTGCCCAGCAAGCACGCTGAATCGGTGCTGCGCCACGCCAGTGCGGTAGTAATGAACCATGTACATTTAAACAACCCAGCTTAGGCATATCAAGCACAGCTTGTGGCAAAATTAAGCCATAAGCAACAACTATCATAATGTCAGCATTAAGTTCAGCAATGATTTTTTGATTTTCTTCTTTTTTGAGGGTTACCGGTTGATAAACCGGCAGGCTATTTTCAATCGCTAATTGTTTAACAGGGCTTGCAGTTAATTTATTACCACGACCGGCAGGACGATCTGGCTGAGTAAAAACCGCTATCACATTATGCTTCGCATCAATAAGCGATTTTAAATGGGTAGCTGCAAAATCAGGTGTTCCTGCAAAAATGATATTTAATGGTTTAGTTGCATGTGGCATAAGTATTATGTCCATATCGAAAAATTATAGGGATTATACCTGAAATTTTAGTGAGAATCTTTAATCAAAATAAGTCAGTTTTGAGACACGGCAGGGTTTCAGACGTTTTGGCCTTTTGGAGAAATAATTAACGACGGTGACAACGCCTGAAACCTAACTGTGCCCAAATTAGCTGAACCAAAAGCTCTAGACTATTAAAAAAACTTATTTATCACATTGATTATTATAATTTTATTTGATTGTCATTTTTGATAAAAAAAACAACAAGTTCGGCCCATTAAAGTTTTACCTAATCGTTTAACCGGCTAATCTTAATAAATCTATATAAAAATTGGATTAGCTACACTAAATCATACAACTTTTTAAACGGTTATACTTTAACTAGTTGAAGATTTTGCTTATTTAATAAGTATGTAAAAAAGTTAAAATAAATATAAATTTGCTTTGCGGGTAAATCATAATACTTTGTCATTTTAAACACCAGCACTGGCATATGTCTTAAACTTATCGAATGGACACCTTAGACGGGTTTTAGCTCTTACTTCGTGTATATCCTCGAAATTATCTTTCAAATTATCATCAAAATTATCTCGAAAAATCTTGTTGGCATTGGCTGTGTTATTATTGTCTTTTTCATGGAATTCGCTGGCATTAACGGGTAAAAGTGGTCGAGGGGGTAATCGTAGTGATGCTATAATACTGCTATCGTCTCAATAGGGGGGGATCCTCAAATCCGTAAGACCTAATCTTGATTTCGGCGGGGATCACTTCGCGGGTCTCGCTGACATATGGAACCCCGATTATGGATTCCTAGTTCAATCAACGGATCCAGCATCATACGTGCTTAATTTTCCAACTACGGGGCTGATGGATTATATTTTGATTTCATCATAATGGGAGAAGCAAGTGAATTGACATGGGGAGCGCCAGTTACGCATGAGGGAATTACTGCCACAGTGACGCGAAAAACAGAATGTAATGACGAAGGCTATGTCGAGTTTTGTGTGACGTTAACAGGTCTAGGGCAAGAGCTCAATGGGGTGATCCCTACCCTAATCAAATTACCGTGCTAAGGTTACCGCAGACCTTTGAGTTAGTGGGTAGAGATAGAGAGGGTAAAGAGATAGTGAAATATGGATTTGTCCTACAGAAATGGTTTTTGAACCGAGGAGCTGAATTATATTACTATCCTGATATGGTAACTTGGTGTAGTCGTTTGGGTTATCGTGTGCCACAGGTCAAGGACCTGACTAATGCAATTTGTTCTGGTCTTGGCTCAGATTTGCATTGCCAAGGATCCATTGACACAACGCACCATCAAGTGGTAATCATTATCAGCGTCAAATAGGTGCTGGATTGTTTACGGAGTGGGGCTTTATGCATCATTACACTGGTGCAGATTTCGTCTTCCAAAACTACTGGACAAGTGACACGACGAGGAATAGTAACTGTCAGTTTGATGTGGGTGCGGACAACGGTGACATTTATTTGTTCTGCTTCTCTAGCAATTACGGTGTTTGCACCGCTCCTTAGTCTAATAGTTAGTTCTTAATCTTTGGCGTGCGGGTCGAACTGATGGCACTAACTAAGTATAAGCAATCTTGCGTTTGGTAGCAGAATGTGGACTACGGCTAAGCGATTTGTATCATCCTGATACTTGTTTCTTCAAAGCCATCTTCGTTTTGCTGAGATGTTCATAATTTTTCGAGAAAAATTTGTCCGTCTGTGTTCGGTTTTAACATTCCAGCTATGATTTGTTTCTGATAAACACAGTTACGCCAAATATCCCTGTTTGGTGCATTAACCCCATTCCATTTTCGACATATTCTGACGCCGGAACAAAACAAACAAAATAGACTTTGGGTGGTGGAATGGTCTGTGTTTTTTATTTGGATACTTTTTTCATAAAAAAACAACCTAAGTGCTATTCAAAGATAGGTTAGTAAAAATATTGATTTTATTTTATTGGGTTTGTTTTGACTTTAAAACCCTCAGAACCCTTTTTTTATCGGCAATTTAAAATTCAATAAAATCAAAACATTGAAAAACAGCTCAAAAAAAGGGTTTTCAAAACTAAAATTGTTGTTTATCTTTATACAGCAAGATTTATAGAATCTTAAGTTCTACTTTAACGCCGCATAGGCGGTTTAGAAACTCACGCACTCAAAATTATTAAGCTGAACTGGCTTTAACGCCGCATAGGCGGTTTAGAAAGCGATCCATTACTCGACGCATGGGCTCAAGCACTTTAACGCCGCATAGGCGGTTTAGAAAAGTGAAAGCGTCCCCGTCTTTGTAGAATTGGACTTTAACGCCGCATAGGCGGTTTAGAAAAAATAGGATCAAATATTTCTGACGGTCTAATACTTTAACGCCGCATAGGCGGTTTAGAAAACCACCGGCTATATTTGTTTTAGTGAATAAACCTTTAACGCCGCATAGGCGGTTTAGAAACTGGTGCGGCATTTATTGTTATGTAATATTGTCTTTAACGCCGCATAGGCGGTTTAGAAAACGCAAAATTGAATTCACTATATCACTAACAACTTTAACGCCGCATAGGCGGTTTAGAAAATCCACGGACAGTTTCGCCACGCATGTCTGGCCTTTAACGCCGCATAGGCGGTTTAGAAAAAGCAGCAACAACACCGATACTACCAAGAGTGCTTTAACGCCGCATAGGCGGTTTAGAAATAGGAGTTAAAATAACGAAAAAGATGGAATCACTTTAACGCCGCATAGGCGTTTAATTCATATAAAATTAACTCGATAATTATAAGAACAATAATCCCTTCCAAAAATAAGAGGTTATTTTGTTTATCTTATTTCGGTATCAGAATGCGCCGACAACTAAGCGAAGTTAGCACGCCAAACAAAGGTGTTTGGCGTGTTTGCGCTTTGTCAGAAACACAAATTTGTCTAGAATAAATTTAGTCATCTGAGCAAAGTGAATATGACATCAAACAGGCTAGTTTCATGGATGATACGAGTAAATATAAGTCGGTCATATTTTGCAACTAGATCGGGGGGTAGGGGATTGGCTACAACTCCCTAGCTCGGATGTTGTCACTGTCGCTATTTATTCCACCAACAGCTCAAAACGTCCGAAATTCAATCAAGCAAATTGTAACCAAACACTGCCACTCAAACCCGAAAATTATAAAAAAATATTTACATCATTGATTTGATTTTGTTTTTTCTTTTTTAACAAAAACAAAATTTCAATCTCTTAAAGCTTTCTCCAAAGCTTAATATGTCTTTTCCTTTATATTTCTTTACAAAAAAACCTAAAAAACTAGCCAAGCTTTTTTTTTAACATTATAATTTTGACGGTGAAAATTAAGTTATCTTATTTTATAGGATAACGACATAAAAAAGTATAGTAAAACAATGTGTTAATTAACATACAGGATGTTATGAAGTATAATTATGGACAACAGACATGGCAAACCTATGTCTTAAATTTATCAAATCACCGCGTTAGACGGTTTTTTATCTTTCCCTCGTTTATATCATCAAAATTATCTACAGAATTAATTACAAAAATCCCATTGGCATGGGTGTCTTTGTTATCATTGCCGTGTTCGCTCAGCTCACAGGCATTAACAGCGCATACTAGCCAAGGGATTCAGGGTAGTGCGCCGTATTTAACGTTTGATGGGGGACAGACTAAGGCAACAAATACTGACATGTTATTGTCTATTAAGTTGCAGGATGGTCGAGTAATCACGCCGTCAACAAATATATCAAGTTCGACAAATCCGATAAGGTTAGCTGATGGAAATACTTTTAATGATATACACATGGTGGTGCCGTCGGGGGCAACTTCAGTAAGTTTAAATGATTTAGTGAACACCTATCATTATTGGGGAGATGCTGATGGAGATGGAGAGGGGACCAATGGTGTAATGGCATCAGGAAGTATATCGGTGAGTTTTACTGATAAGAATGGTAATACAGTAAGTCGTAGTGATGCATTAGATATATGTAATGCGCCTTATAAGGTAACATTAAGTAGTGAAGGAGGACGTTTAATTACCCAGTATGGTGTGCCGAATAGCAGTACTTTTAGTGGTAGTTCGGTGGTGTATTATATCAACCTGAATTCACAACAGCCTAAAGTTTGTTACGCAAGGCCGAATTTGAAATTTGGCTCTAATTTCTATGGCGACAATCTTGATTACGCTGGCCCATCTAGCATTTGGAACCGGAGGAAGGGTTTTTTAGTTCAGTCAACCAATCCGTCATCTTACAATCGTAATTTTCCTACTACGGGTGCAGATGGATTGTATTTTGATTTACTCATAGAAGGGGTTGATGAGAGTCAGTTGACGTGGTATCCAGTCACGCGTGGTGGAATAACTGCAACAGTGAGCTGGACAAGGCCGCATTCTGGTTCATTCCCACTCCCAAATGGAGGTACAACACAAGCCGATAGCTGGATTATTGATAAATCCAAGAATGTAACACGGGTAACGTTAACGGGTCCTAGGGCGGATAGCACTCAGATACAGTCAGCTAATCCTAGTCGGCTGACTCGCCCCTCTTTGCCACAGACCTTTGAGTTGGTGGGTAGGGATAGTCATGGTAATGAGGTGAAGTATGGATTTGTGTTGAGGCAGTGGTTTGTCAATAGAAGGAATCAAATGGATACTGCGTCTAATCATATATCTTGGTGTAGTCGTTTGGGTTATCGTCTTGCTAAGGTCAATGATTTGACTAATGCGAAGTGTGGTGTAGATAATAGTTTGTTCCCATGTGTAAATGACATAGATGGCACCACACCATCCTCAGGTGGTAATTATTACCAGCGTCACATAGGTGCTGGTTTTTTCACTGAGTGGGGCCTTATGCACAATTACGTCGATGGGGGCTTCGTCGTCACCTTCTACTGGGCAGGCGACACACCAAGCCCTATCAGCAATGTCAGCGCGTACAATGGCAAGGTCTACTTCTATAGCGATAGCAAATCCTACATGGATCGTGCTGTTTGCACAGCACCTTAGCATTAGTCCTTAGGCGGCGGGGGCAATTATGGTACAAATAAGAGGATAATCTAACAAAGAACAGCGCCCCTGCGTAGTTGGGGCGCTGGGCAGGCAAGGACTGCGAGCTTTGGCTTTAATGACGGAAAGTTAAAAAAGCGCCTCTCCCCCCGCCCGATGACGTCGAAAGCGTGGTTGGCTGCCCTAATGGATTACGCTGTTGCGGTTTAAATTCGTGGTCACTGTAGTTATTTTAAACATCCAAACTACAATCGTTCAAAACCACTGCACATAATCCATTCTAACCATCAAATAAAAAAGGCTTTATAGCCCGCCAAAAATCAGTAAGGAAATCGGTTTATTTTATTAAATTTTTATTTGACAGCTTTTAAACAAACTCTCTAAATACTAAAACGGAAAAAACACTGGTACTAAAGCAATATCTACCGCCATAACCAAAAAGGTTAACGGCACGCCAATTTTGACAAAATCCCCAAAACTATATCCACCTGGTGCAACCACCATGGTTTTAATTGGTGATGATACAGGGGTAATAAATGATGCGGATGTGGCAATGGCTACCGTCATGGCAAATGGGTAGGGCGAATACCCAAATTTTAGTGCTAAATCAATGGCGATTGGTGCAATTAAAATGGCGGTTGCGGTATTGGATATAAATAATCCAATCGTTGAGCATAATAAGAAAATAAAGGTTAGTACCATATAAGGGCCAAAAGAACGCAGGTGAACTTCAAGCCAAGCAGATATAAGCGAAATCCCGCCCGTTTTATTGAGAGCGAGGGCAAAAGGCATCATACCGATAATTAAAATTAAGGTTGGCCAGTGTATGGATTTATAGGCATTGGTCATATCAATACAGCGTGTCGCGCCCATTAATAAGCAGGCAATTAACGCAGCAACCACATTGGGCACAATGCCGGTCACCATTAACGTAATCATAATCGCTAGGTTAATTAACGCCAGCGGCGCTTGTGAACTTGCTGGTGCGATATCATCAATATCCGATGGATAGTCTAATACCACAAAATCACTGGTTCGCGTTTGTAATTTTTGTATTGATCCCCAGTCACCACAAACCAATAGTGTATCGCTCATTTGTAACCGTTCTTGGAATAAGTTGTTTGTTTCAACGGGGGCATGATTACGCCAAATGCCAATTACTGTTAGGAAATATTTTCCTCTAAAATTAATTTCATTGAGTGTTTTTCCACATAGTGTGGATTCGGGCAGTAGGGCGACTTCGGTCATACCGACTTGTTTTACTTGTTCTGAAAAATACTCACCGCGTAAAACTTTGGGTTCAAGGTTATTGGTGGTTAAAAAGGTGCGATAATCTGCCTCGGAGTGTGACATATCCAGTAGTAAAATATCATTTTCACGAAACTCAGTTGAACCATTAACGGGAATTAATACTTTGTGAAATTTGCGCCAACGTTCAATACCAATAACATTTACGCCATGTTCACTACGCAAATGCAAGCCATCAATTGTGCGACCAACAAAAGGCGATCCCGCTAATATTTGTGCACGGTGGGCACGGCCAATTAATTTATAGTCACGGATTAAATCGGTAATTTTTCGTCTTTGCGGTTGGGTGTTAGTTGGGGTGACTTGTTCAGCTGTGAGCAACCAATTGCGTGTTAACACACAATAGATGACCCCAACAACTAAAACTCCTAAACCAATTGGTGTAATTGAAAAAAAACCAAACTCGTTTAATTTAAAATGATTGAGTTCACTGTTAACAACAAGGTTTGGTGCGGTTGCAACTAAAGTCATCATGCCACTAATTAAAGCGGCAATACAAAGTGGCATCATTAATTTTTTAACGTGAATACCTGTGTGATTCGCAATACTAATGGCAACAGGGATGAAGATGGCAACTACTCCTGTTGAACTCATCACTGAGCCGAGTAATGCAGCGCCTAACATGATATAGATAATAATACAAATATCGTTTTTGCCAGCTATTTTAAGGATATATTCGCTCATTTTGTACGATATGCCGGTTCTAACTAAGCTTTCCCCAATAATAAATAATAAAGCAATTAAGATGATATTGGGATCACTAAAGCCAGCTAATGCCTCTGATGGTGTTAACACGCCACTAATGGTGATAGCTGTAATGGTGAGTAAGGCAATAATGTCCATTCTCAACTTACTAAATGAAAATAGTAAAATGGCGATAAATAACAATAAACAGACGATAATAAAAGGAAAATGTTGGCTTAAATAATCAGGCAAAAAAGCAGTAATCGACGACATTAAACTATGTCCAGATGACGATTGTTCCACGGGATATGACTCTATTATTTCAATAAGATTTTCGACATAATAACTTGATTTATTACAATAGGGAATATGTTTCCTTAAACTTTGTTGTGCAACATCATCACAATGGCTCTGTTTTTAGCATTTATTGCTGTTTATGTTAAATCCTATTCGCGTTATTAAAATGTGGGTGTAATTTATACAAATGGGCGAATACATTCAAAGAACTTTTTAGGAGATTATATGTCATCAAAAAAAACAGTTGCACAAATTATCGTTGATGTTTTAGCTGAGGCTGGGGTTAAGCATTGTTATGGTATTGTGGGAGATACGTTAAATCAGATCTCTTCAGCTATTAAAAAAAGTGATATTGAGTGGGTTCATGTTCGTCATGAAGAAGTGGGGGCTTTTGCAGCAGGGGCTGAAGCTTATTTAACAGACCAAATTACGGCTTGTGCTGGATCTTGTGGACCAGGCAGTTTACATTTTATTAATGGTATTTATGAAGCACAACGTAATCGTGTTCCTGTTATTTTGTTAGCAAGTCAGCTCGGTACTGCACAACAAGGCACTGACTTTCCGCAAGAGGTTGATTTTGAAACGCTATATAAAAATTGTTCTGTATTTTGTCGGCAAATCAATGATCCAACTCAGGTAAGGCAAATTATGACTGCTGCCATTCAAGCCGCAATTAATCAACGAGGTGTTGCTGTTTTAGTCATACCCTATAATATCAGTTTAGAGAAAGTTGAAGATAATAGTGGTCATAAAATTTATCATCCGCATCCTGTTATTCGCCCATCAGATAAAGAACTTGCCGAAATCGCCCGCCTCTTAAATGAAAGTCATAAAGTGACTATTTTTGCCGGCCAAGGTGTTTGTGAAGCTCATGATGAACTTATTGCTTTAGCAAACAAATTAAAATCACCGATTGTACATACTTCGAGAGCAAAGGATTTTGTTGAATATGATAATCCTTATAATGTCGGTATGACGGGGATGTTTGGCATGGCGTCAGGAACAACTGCAATAAAAGAGTGTGATGTGCTTTTAATGTTAGGAGCTGATTTTGCATGGTCACAATTTTATCCTAATAACGCCAAGATTATTCAAGTTGATATTGATGCAACTCATCTTGGTCGACGACACCCTGTAGATCTAGGCGTGGTTGGTAGTAGTAAGCCGACTATAGCGGCACTACTATCGTTAGTCGATGATAAGCAAGATGCGACTTTTTTAGAGTTGTGTCAAAATTTATATACTAAATCAATGTGTAAATTGAATAAAAAAACTGTTTCTTCTCGCTCGACTATTCATCCCCAATATTTAACTGAACTTGTTGACCAATATGCAACAGAAGATGCCGTGCTCTGTGCCGATGTTGGTTCTGCTATGGTTTGGGCGTGTAGGCACTTTAATACTAATGGAAAAAGGCGCACAGTAATTAGTTTAAAACATGGCACTATGGCAAATGCAATGCCACAAGCATTGGGCGTGCAAAAGGCCTTCCCTAATCGTCAAGTTATTACTTTATCGGGTGATGGTGGTATCAGTATGTTATTGGGGGATTTATTAACGACAATTCAAGAAAAGTTGCCAATCAAAGTTATTGTACTGAATAATGGTTCACTTAACTTTGTCGAATTAGAGCAAAAAGTCGAGGGTTTGGTGGATCACTATACCGATTTACAAAATCCTAATTTTGCAAAAGTTGCAGAAGCTATGGGCATGTTTTCTATAAGCGTTGATGATTCACAGATGCTTGAAGCGGCGATGCAATCCTTTTTAGCGCATCCTGGCCCTGCGTTATTAGATGTTAAAACCAGTGCGAACGAGCTAGTGATGCCGCCTGAAATCCATGCCTCGCAAGTGATGGGAATGGCGCTTTATGGTGTCAAAGCATCATTAAATGGAAAGATTGGTGATGTCGTAAATTTATTGGTGGATAATTTTATAAAAAAATAACCCAGTGAGTGTCTGTATTGATCACACAAAAGAATTGATCAATATTTTTTGAAAAGGAAGGTGTTTTATATCAGTTTTAAAGTCTTCTGCCACCTATGCGGCAGAAGACTAGAATTAGAAGCTAACAGCGCCTTCTTCTGCGGAAGTTAGATTTTCACGAATAACGGTGAACAGTTCGCGACCATAGCCAAGATGTGACTCGGTCAAATCGAAAGGATAAGGTTGACGTTTAGCCAGTTCGGCTTCGTCGACTAATAATGTTATTTCGCCTGTTTGACCATTAACTCGAATCATATCACCTTCTTGGACTTTACTTAATAAGCCACCATCATAAGCTTCAGGGGTAACATGAATGGCTGCTGGGACTTTACCAGATGCTCCCGATAATCGACCGTCAGTTAACAAGGCAACTTTATAGCCTTTATCTTGTAGTACACCTAGTGGCGTTATAAGTTTATGTAGCTCTGGCATGCCGATTGCTTTTGGCCCTTGATAACGCACAACCACCACACAGTCTTTATCTAATTTACCTGCTTTATATTCAGCATCTAAATCATATTGGCTATTAAAGATGACAGCTGGCGCTTCGATAATTTGATGTTCTGGTGCTACCGCAGAGGTTTTCATAATGGCACGGCCAAGGTTGCCTGACATCACTTTTAATCCACCATGTGAATTAAACGGTTTTTTGATTGAGGCAATGACACTTTCATCTAATGATTTTGTTGGACCTTCGCGGAAAGTGAGTTTGCCATTTTCTAAAATAGGCTCTTGAGTATAACGGCTAAGTCCACGTCCAACCACAGTTTCAACATCTTCATGCAATAAACCACCGGCTAATAATTCTCGAACCAATAAAGATGTACCACCAGCGGCTTGGAAGTAGTTAATATCAGCAGGCCCATTTGGATAGATTCGACAAAGTAAAGGCACAACGGTTGATAAGTCTGAAATATCATCCCAATTGATAATAATGCCGGCAGCTTTCGCCATGGCAACAATATGCATGGTTAAATTCGTTGAACCACCTGTTGCAAGCAGTGCAACTAAACCGTTGACAATCACTTTTTCATCGACCATTTTACCAACAGGCATATAATTTCCTGATTGGTTGGTCAGGCGAGTAATCTGTTTAGCAGCAGCATTAGTTAATTCAAAACGTAATGCGGTTTCAGGATGAACAAAAGCTGCACCAGGCAAATGTAATCCCATTAATTCAATCACCATCTGGTTACTATTGGCTGTACCATAAAACGTACACGTCCCGCTGGTGTGATAAGAGGCTGATTCTGACTCCAGTAAATCTTCTCGCGAAGCTTTACCTTCAGAGTAAAGTTGGCGGATACGTACTTTTTCTTTATTGGATAACCCCGATGGCATCGGGCCAGCTGGCACAAAAATAGCAGGTAAGTGACCAAATGTTAATGCACCAATAAATAACCCGGGTACGATTTTATCGCATATACCAAGATAGAGTGCACCATCAAACATATTATGTGAAAGTCCAACGGCAACTGACATCGCAATTACATCGCGGCTCATTAATGACAGTTCCATCCCAGGCTCGCCTTGTGTCACACCATCGCACATGGCAGGTACCCCTCCCGCCATTTGCCCAACGGCGCCAACTTTGTGCAATACGTTGCGAATTTGCTCCGGATAAAATTCATAAGGCTTGTGCGCTGAAAGCATATCGTTGTAAGAACTAATAATACCAATGTTACTTTTTAAGATATTTTTTAGATCCTTTTTGTCATCAATACAACAAGCAGCAAAACCATGCGCTAAATTGCTACATGGTAAACTAGATCGTGTTACTTGTTTACTTATAGCATGTTCTATTTTTTGTAAATAAGCAGCACGAGAAGCCTTAGAACGCTCAATAATACGTTGGGTTACAGCTTGGACAGTCGGATTCACATTAACCTCTTCTTTCAATTGTATCGTTTTTTATTGGTTTTTTAGCAATGGCATATTGCGCGTATTACTTGTTCAGTATCGTGCACAACCTCGTTTAATGATTGTTCAATGTTGATGTTGTAAACATCTTTCTCATCGGTGGTTGGTTCTTCAAGCGTATCAAATTGCGACTGAAGCATACCTGTTTTTTGGAAGTGACCTTTGCGTTTCGCTAGACGTTCAGCAATGACATCATAGCTGCCTTTTAAATAAATAAAATGCATGTTTTCGTTTTCACCACGAATAATATCCCGATATTTTCGCTTTAATGCCGAACAGATAATAATTGAAACATCGTTAACATTACTCATGGCAAAGGCAGCATTACTGATTAAGCTAAGCCAAGGCATTCGATCTTCATCGTTTAAGGGGGTGCCGCTGCGCATTTTTAGAATATTGGCCTTTGGATGTAAAAAATCACCATCTAAAAAAGCAGCCTCTAGGTTGTACGCCACTTGCTTGGCAACCGCTGATTTACCACAACCTGATACACCCATTAATACAAAAACGTGTTTATTTTTTTTAGTCATTACTGGTCCTTTGTATACCTTTGCTTGTTACGGGTAACATTTTTACACGTTCATCTTTTTTTGCAATCTAAAAAAGTGTCTTTTGTGATCTGGATCAGATTTTATGTTGATTCTTAAATAGCTAGTCAGTTATTTATTTGTTGATCTTTACAGTAAAAAATAGATTTCGATCACAAAAACATAAGATCTTATTTGCTTTTTAATTCGAAAGTAAATAATCTTTCGATATTGTTTTTGTTTTCGAAAGTTATAATTTAAAACCTTACATAAAAATAATAGGGGAGAACAGCAATGAACAAATGTCAGCTTCTTTTCCAAGACAATCTTAAATTTGACAATGAGTTAGAGGCATTAACTTATATTAGCGAACAACTACAGCAAAAAGGGATTGTTAAAGAAAGCCATTTGCAGGCTTTAATTGACAGAGAGGCATTATTTCCAACGGGTATTGCTTTTGATGGATATGCGGTGGCGATTCCGCATTGTGAAGCAACGCATGCTAATACACCAGCAATTTTTATTGTTCGCACTCAAACACCGGTTGCTTTTCATCGAGCCGATGAGGACAGCACCGTTGATGTTTCATTGATTATTTCACTTGTTGTTACTGCTCCAGAAGATCAAATTGAACTATTAAAAGCACTTTTTTCAAATCTACAAAATGAAGACTTCTATCAGTTTTTATTAAATGCCCCGCAAGATGAAGTAGCGGTGCATTTTAATAACGAGATATTTAACCAATAAGTTTCAGGAGGCACTATGAAAAAAAAGATTATTGTTGCTTGTGGCGGTGCGGTTGCAACATCAACTTTAGCTGCAGAAGAGATAAAAGAGTTGTGTAGCGAAAATAATATTCAACTTGACCTAATTCAATGTCGTATCAATGAAATCAATACGTTTATTGATGATGTTGATTTGATTTGTACTACAGCCAGAATGGATCAAAGTTTTGGCGATATTCCAATTGTTCATGGCATGCCTTTTGTATCCGGCGTGGGTATCGACCAGTTGAAAGAAAAAATTTTATCTATTTTAAAAGGATAAATCTATGTTTACTGAAATTATGCAGTACATTTTGGATCTTGGTCCATCGGTGATGTTACCCATTGTGATTATCCTATTTTCGTTAGCGTTAAGAATGAAAGTGGGTGATGCACTAAAAGCGGGGATTCATATAGGTATAGGGTTTGTTGGTATCGGTCTGGTTGTTGGTTTGCTAACCAGCTCGGTTGGGCCAGCAGCGCAAGCGATGGCCGAGCGATTTGATATTAGCCTAAATGTTATTGATGTCGGTTGGCCAGGGGCTGCACCAATGACTTGGGCATCACAAATTGCTTTAGTTGCGATTCCTATCGCAATTGGTGTGAATATTGTTATGTTAGTTTTAAGGTTAACTCGCGTGGTTAATGTGGATATTTGGAATATATGGCACATGACCTTTACTGGCGCACTTGTTTATATTGCAACCGGCTCTTACTGGCTTGGTATTGCAGGGGTTATTGTTCATGCCATTATTGCTTATAAACTCGGTGATTGGTTTGCCAAAGATACCAAAGAGTTTTTTGAGCTTGACGGTATTGCAGTGCCGCATGGTACGTCCGCATATTGTGGCCCAATTGCTGTTTTTGTTGATGCTGTCATTGAAAAAATGCCAGGCATTAATAAGATTAATTTTAATGCTGTTGATATGCAAAAACGGTTTGGTGCGTTTGGTGAACCTGTCACTGTTGGCTTATTCATGGGCATCATATTAGGTTTATTAGCTGGATATGGTGTGAAAGAAACACTACAACTAGCGATTCAAACTGCAGCGGTAATGTTATTAATGCCACGCGTGATTAAGCCTATTATGGATGGATTAACACCGATATCTAAGCAAGCGCGTAAACACTTGCAATCAAAATTTGGTGGGCAAGATTTTCTTATTGGTTTAGATCCTGCATTGTTGTTAGGGCATTCAACAGTGGTATCGGCGAGTTTGATTTTTATCCCATTAAGTATTTTTATCGCCATCATCCTACCTGGTAATGAAGTTTTACCTTTTGGTGATCTGGCAACTATTGGCTTTTTTATCGCAATGGGAGTTGCGGTGCATCAAGGGAATCTGTTTAGAATCATTGTTTCAGGCTCAATCATTATCACCATTACACTTTGGATTGCCACCCAAATGGTTCCATTGACAACAAAACTAGCCATTAATGCAGGCACGATGAGTGCGAGTAATGGTGTTTCAGTTGGGGCAATGGATCAAGGTGGTTCGCCAATTACTTATCTTATGGTTCAGTTGGTCAACTTGGAACAACCTATTGGTTTTGCCTTTATTGGATTGTTTTATCTTTTCTGCTTATTTTTGACCTGGAAACGTGCCCAAAAATACCAGTTATTTTTGAAAAATCAATTATTAGCACAAGAAGATGGAGTAATAAAATAATTCCAAAATAGTCATTACCAAAATCAATCAGAAAGCTTTCACTCAGTAATGAGTGAAAGCAATACATCAACGTAATTTGTTTACCATTAAAGGAAAATAACATGAAAGCGGTTGTTGTCAATGAAGAGGGAGCTTTATCTATACAGAATATAGAAATGCCCAAAATAACATCTCCAGATCAAATTTTAGTAAAAGTCGCTTATTGTGGATTATGTGGTTCAGATATTCCGCGTATATTTCACCATGGTGCTCATTTTTACCCCATTACACTTGGTCATGAATTTAGTGGCACCGTTGTGGATAAGGGGCATGGCGTGACTGAGTTTGAGCATGGTGATTTAATCTGTTGCGTACCATTATTGCCATGCTTCAAATGTGATGAATGTCAAAAGCATTACTATTCACTCTGTAAAAATTACACTTTTGTGGGTTCAAGGATAGCTGGTGGCTTTGCGGAGTATATTGTATTAGATAAGAAAAATGCATTTAAATTACCTAAAGGTATCAGTCCACTTGAGGGTGCTTTTTTTGAACCAATGACCGTTGGGATGCATGCATTGCTATTGGCGGATGGATGTGAGGGCAAAAATGTTGTCATCGTTGGTGGTGGTACAATTGGATTACTTGCAATGCAATGCGCCAAGGCAATGGGAGCCAAATCAGTTGCGGTTATTGATATTAACCAGCAGCGCCTCGATCTAGCCAAACAATTAGGCGCTGATGCGGTATATCATTCTCAAGACCTTAGCGCCGACGCGATTTATCACGCTTTATCTTCATCTCGCTTTGAGCAAATTGTATTAGAAACGGCGGGTTCACCCGTTACGGTTAACTTAGCCATTGCAATTGCAGGCCCTAGAGCGAAGATAGCTTTGGTTGGGACACTTCATCATGATATTACACTTACAGAAAAAACATTCGGACTGATTTTACGAAAAGAGTTACATATTTTAGGTAGTTGGATGAACTATTCAGCGCCATGGCCAGGTAAAGAGTGGCAACTGGTGAGTCAGTATTTTATGGATGGAAAAATTAAACTTGATGAGCTGATTGCTGGCATGGGTGATTTTGATTCATTTATTAAACAAGTGACTGCCTTAAATGGTCGCCCTATGAATGGCAAAATTTTATTAAATTGCATGTAATTATTTTGATTTAAGTCAGCCATTGAAAATGAAATCTTATCTTTTGATTCTGTTTGTTATACACTGCTAAAAAATTTTCGAAAAAGGAAATAGTATGAATGCAAGTGAAAGACGCCAACAGATAGTAGAACTTCTTAATATGAAAGGAACGGTGTTAGTTTCTGATTTGTCGGAACAGTTTAATGTTTCGGAGGTCACAACCAGAACCGATCTGAGATTGCTAGAAAAACAAGGAGTGCTAACACGATTTCATGGCGGAGCAACCAAAATCATGAATAACGGTGACTTAAAATCATTTAAAGAGCTGCAATTAGAAGAACGTTATCAGCGATTTATAGAAGCTAAAAAACGTATTGCAATTGAAGCGGTTAAACATGTTAAAGAAGGTGACACTATTATTTTAGATAGTGGTAGTACTACCATGTTGATAGCAGAAGAACTGGTAAAATTGAAGCATATTACTGTGATTACCAATAGTCTTACATCTGCATTTATATTATCAGACAATAGTGACATTATGCTATTTATGTGTGGTGGTACACTTAGACATAAAACACGTTCTTTTCATGGAAAAATTGCTGAGCAATCGTTAACTGGCATCTCTGCTGATATTTTGTTTGTTGGTGCAGATGGAATTGATGCAAAAAGAGGAATAACAACGTTTAACGAAGGTTACACTATCAGCAGTGTTATGGCTAATGTCGCCAAAAATGTGATTGCCGTGCTCGATTCATCAAAATTTGGGCGTAATGGGATTAATGTTGTGTTACCACTTAACCAACTTGATACCATTATTACCGATACTGATGTTGACAGTAGCTGTAAACAAGAATTTGTGGCAAAGGGTATTAAATTAATAGCGGTTTAATATTTGTGCTTACACTCGTGTGTTTTTATATCTTAATTGGTCATAAATATTAAAAAACATTACTCGTTTAGGTTCGATATCCTAAACGATAAAAGTTTTTACTTTTAGCCAAGTCGATTTAATGATAGTGATCATTTAAACCTGTTATTTCTCCCAACGATATCAATGCGTAGGTGAGAATATGATATTAACAATTACGATGAACCCTTCGGTGGATATATCGTATCCATTAAATAAATTAGCGATTAATGATATTAATCGAGTCTCAGAGGTAAAAAAAACCGCAGGAGGTAAAGGACTTAATGTAACTCGAGGCATTAAATATTCAGGTATTCCCGTTCTTGCATCAGGCATTATTGGTGGAACAACGGGCGAGTATATTCAAAAACAATTAGATAACGATAATATTAATTACAACTTTTATATCACCCAACATGAATCAAGAAACTGTATTGCCATTTTACATGAGGGAAACCAAACTGAAATCCTCGAGTCAGGGCCAGTATTAGATAATCATGATGTTAATGTTTTTCTGGAACACTACCAGAATTTGCTTAGCCAAGCGCAGGTTATTGCTATTTCAGGGTCATTGCCACAAGGATTTCCAGTTGATTTTTATACTCAATTAATTGAACAGGCAAATAAGTATCAGATCCCAGTATTGCTAGACTCATCGGGTAAAATGTTATTAGAAACACTCGAGTCTAAAAATAAACCTTTTTTAATCAAACCCAATAAAGATGAACTACAGCAGATTATTCAAATGGATATCGATCCAAATGATGTAGCTTCATTAGTTAAAGCCGTTAATCATCCTTTACTGAATGATATTGCTTTTATCATCATCTCATTAGGTAAAAATGGCGCTTTTGCTCGCTGTCATCACAACTATTACCAAGTTTCAATTCCTAAAATTAACGTGGTTAATCCTGTTGGATCGGGTGATGTTACGTTAGCTGGGCTTGCTGTTAGCATTCATGAAAATGAAGCTATAGAGGTAATGCTTAAACGTGCGATGACCATGGGAATGCTAAATGCAATGGAATCGCAAACCGGTTTTGTCAATATGGATAATTATGACAAGTATTATCAACACGTTAAAGTGACAAAAATCATTGCAAAATAACAGATTAATGAGGATTAAATTATGTATCTTATTTCTAGCCAAGAGATGTTAAAAAAAGCTCAACGTGAATGTTATGCAGTGCCTGCATTTAATATACACAACCTTGAAACTATCCAAGTTGTTATTGATACCGCTAAACAGATGCAATCCCCCGTGATACTTGCAGCAACACCAGCAACTTATAGTTACGCAGGAATACAGTATTTAATCAGTATTTGTAAAACAGCCGCAAGCATTCACCATTTTCCTTTTGCGTTACATTTGGATCATCATGAAAATATCAGTGATATTCAAACAAAAATAGAGGCAGGAATTCGCTCGATTATGATTGATGCTTCGCATTATCCCTTTGAAGAAAACATCGATATAGTTAGCAAAATGGTTGCTTTTAGTCATAAATATAATGCCAGTGTTGAAGCCGAACTAGGTCGATTAGGCGGGCAAGAAGATGATCTTATTGTCGATCATAAAGACAGCGCTTTTACTGATCCCGATGCCGCTAAAGAATATGTTGAACGAACTCGGATTGACTCTTTAGCGGTGGCAATCGGTTCAGCACATGGCCTATATAAAGGTGAGCCAAAACTGGATTTTGATCGCTTAGCAAAAATCCGCGATAAAGTTGATATTCCGTTAGTCTTACATGGCGCATCGGGTATTCCCGAACAAATGGTTAAACAATCGATTCGTTTGGGAATTTGTAAAGTGAATGTGGCAACTGAATTAAAAATTGCTTTTTCAGATGCTTTAAAACAAGATTTTAAACTCCATCCTGACGCCAACGATCCTAGGCACTATATGCAGCCAGCAAAAGCCGCCATGAAAAAAATTGTTGAAGATAAAATTCGCATTTGCGGTAGTGCAGGTAAATTATAATATGGAAGATTAAGGCGTTGCTTTGAGTTAGCTAGAACGTTAATCAATTCATTACCAGCAGTTGATCGCTGCTGGTTAAAATGCGTTAAGTGACAGCAAGTTAATTATGTGTAGGAATGACTCGCGTTGTTTACCGTAATTTGCAAAACGATTGTAATATATAGAAATAACGCTGTATCCCAAACAGGCGATATGGCGCCTATATCATAAAGAAAAACCACCGTCACCGATTTGGCTAACCGCTTTATGAGCAGTCATCCAGCCATTAATTGCACCGAAAGACCTCATTAAACATTAAATAACCAGCCCCCATTGAATATAAAACATGGAAACAGATAGCGTCATTTTCTAGGTGAGTTGTGTGCACACTATCGGGTATTTACCTGTCTGTTTGCTTTTTAGACTCTATTTTTTGTAAAAAATATTCAGGATTCTATACCGTTTCGTGATGAATTTAGACTTCTCTTTATCTTATTTATTAAAAGATGTGATAGTCATCGTATCAATCAAATATGCACAAAATCTGCTTGCACAAACGGCTGGAAAAGTCGCAAGAGATAGCGACTTTAATAGCGATTTGGTGTTCACTTTTAGGCGCTATTTTTGTAAAAAATATTCAGGATTCTATACCGTTTCGTGATGAATTTAGACTTCTCTTTATCTTATTTATTAAAAGATGTGATAGTCATTGTATCAATCAAATATGCACAAAATCTGCTTGCCAACAAACGACTGGAAAAGTCGCAAGAGATAGCGACTTTAATAGCGATTTGGTGTTCACTTTTAGGCGCTATTTTTGTAAAAAATATTCAGGATTCTATACCGTTTCGCGATGAATTTAGACTTCTCTTTATCTTATTTATTAAAAGATGTGATAGTCATTGTATCAATCAAATATTCGCAAAACCTGTCAGCCCTTAAACGAATGGATAAATTGAAAGTGTAATACGTTCGTTAATGGAGAGGTCGCACAATTGGCAAATAATGAGCGATGCAAAAGATAAAAAACTAAATGTTTAAGCGAGTTTCGACAAAACGCCGTATCATTTTTGAGGATTACTTTCATCATGAAGTGTAAACAACTCGGCGTTCATCTATCGTTTTATTCAATACAATATAGATTTTTTATATATCAGATATATATTGTTTTTTGAACTCTTTTGATTTATAAACCACGTTTCCATTGACTATTGTGGCAATTAAGTGATTGTGGTTATCAAGTAGTACTAAATTAGCCCGTTTATTTGCTGTAATACTACCTAGGTCGTGATCAATTCCTAATGCTTTTGCTGGATAATAACTTCCGTGTAACCAAGCTTGTTCAAAACAAATATTAGTAAACTTGGCAAAGTTATTAACTGCACAATCTAGCGTTAAAGCGCTACCGGCTAGCCCTCCATTATTAGTTTGCACTACATTATCTTGCATGTGTACCAACAATTTTCCTAAATAGTAATCACCATTAGGCATTCCTGTTGCTCGCATTGCATCTGTGATGAGCAATAAATTTTTGCCACAACATTTATGGGCAATTGCAACAGCAGCTGGATGAACATGATGCCCATCTACTATTATTTCTGTCTGGCAATTATCAAGGGTTAATGCTGCGCCAACAACTCCTGGGGCACGATGATTTAACCCTGACATGCCATTATAACAATGTACTACACCACTCGCTCCAGCTGAAAGAGCTAGTTTAGTTGTTTGATAATCGGCATTAGTATGTCCAAGCATGACACGGATTTTTTTTGAACATAACCATTTTATGATGGATAGTGATTCTGGGTACTCAGGGGCTAGGGCAATGCATTTTAGTGTCCCTTCCGCTAGTTTTAGCCATCTTTCTATTAGTGTGCGATCTAGTCCATGTAATAGCTCTTCTGGATGAGCACCTTTATGGATAGCTGTAAAAAAAGGACCTTCTAAGTACGAACCTAATAAGGTTGCACCTGCTACTCCTTGTTTGATACTGTTTTTAACTTGTACTAATGCTGCTTCAATCTTTTCATGGGATTCTGTCACTGTTGTTGCTAAAAAAGCACCAACACCATGTTGGGCTAAAAAGCAGCTTATTGTATTTAATGATTCGTGAGTAGCATCCATGGTATCAGCCCCCATGGCGCCATGGATATGGGTATCAATAAGCGCAGGTAATACTTTGATATCATTCGCGCATGGTTTATTAGTTATATCAATATCGGTAATTCTATCACCTTTAATTGTGATAATGGCATTTTCTAACCAACCTACTGGAGTTAACAACCGCTTAGCATGAATTTTTTTAAATTCCATCGGAACACTCCTGGTTAATAGTTGGTTTTTTTTGCTGTTCATGCCATAAACTGCTAATACTGTTTTGGGCATTTTCAACTAATTTTAACCGCAAGGTTTGTATATCTAACTCATCACGCTGTAATAATATTTCAAGTAAGAGAGGCATATTAATCCCACTAATTACCTCAATATGTTTAAATTGCGAACTTAGCATTGCAGATAGTTGAAACGGTGAACCACCAATAATATCAGTTAAAAAAATAACACCATCACCTTTATCACACTCTTTTAATGATGCAGTTAATTGTTGTTCTAGTTGCTCACAGCTCATACCATCAGGAAAATTAACTGCACTAAATTGTGCTTGTGTGCCGATGATTTGGATTACTGCTTGGTAAAGCCCAGTAGCAAAGCTACCATGGCCTGTTAAGATCACTCCGACCATAATTAGTCCTCTATAAAAATCCTATTAATTTACCTAAAATACCAATTACTACCGTTAAACCAATTAATTTGACTGGTGAAAAATTTCGTTTCATCAGGAAATAAACAATGAGTGTAAAACTTAGTGGTAGTAAATTAGGCATTAATTTATCAAGAACGTCGGCTTGTAAAGCAATGTGCGCTTGACCTGCATTGATTTCTAGCGGTGTTACTAAGTGTACATAAGAGGCAATTAAAGCCCCAATTACAGTCATACCGACAATCGATGCAGCGTGTGAGATACGTTTAGTGTGATTTTTCAATAAAGGTAAAGCACTGGTACCTGCACGATAACCATAATGAGCAAGCCCAAAACGCAAGCTGAAGTGTACTGCATTGAACATTAATAAAAAGATAATCGGGCCAAAAAAGCTACCTTCTAGGGCTAATGACGCACCAATGCCTGCACATATCGGTAATAAAGTAAGCCAAAATAACGCATCCCCTATACCACCTAAAGGCCCCATTAATGCAACTTTAACCGCTCGGATAGTTGAGATATTTTCTTTCCCTTTTTCCATAGCTAACACTAAACCCGATAAAAAAGTAACATCGAAGGGATGAACATTAATAAATTCCATATGCATATGCATGGCGTTTTTTAAATCATCTTTATTTTTATGAATTTTACGTAATGCTGGCAAAATGGTGAATAGCCAACCCCCTGCTTGCATACGTTCATAGTTAAATGAAGCTTGCAGTGCAAGTGAGCGAAACGCCATTCGGTTAATATCACCTGTGGTTAAAGTGACATCTTGACTTTGGTCACAATAAGTATCTGTTAATACTTTACTCGTCGCTAATGCTTGTTCCATGCGTTTTTCGGCTTTTGCTGCCATTTTTGTTTCATTATCATTATTAAATTCCATCTTCCACCTCCATTGAACTTGCTGGTTTATCACTGTTGCTGTTGTCTCGGCTATAATTAAAGAAATCAATCATTGCAATGGCTAATGCACCTAATGCAATAGCTAAAATTGGTAATTTAAGGTATGTCACTCCAAGAAAACCAAGTATAAAATAAGCAATATAAGTTTTTTTCATCATTATTTTCATTAACATAGCAAAACCAATGGCAGGCATCATTCCTCCTGCAACGCTAAGCCCATCAAGTAACCATTGAGGTGATTTTTGGACTAATTCTGTTGCTGTATTTGCACCCAAATAGATAGGTAAAAATGCAACGATAAAATAGAAACCAAATAAAATAATCATGCCAAGATAGTTAATCCATTCAATGCCTTTAAAATTGAGTTGATCAATATAGCGATCGCATTTGTGCATCATTGAGGAGTAGATAGTAAATAAAATAGTAATGCAGCCTTGTACAGCAATAGCAAATGGTACAGCAATACCGATTGCAACTTTAGGATCAGCGTGAGTTAAAATCGCAAAAGTTGTACCAATCACCCCGCCAATAACAACATTTGGTGGTTGAGCACCTGCTAATGGCACCATGCCCATCCATACTAATTCTAGTGAACCGCCAACATATAAACCTGTGGTGACATCACCTAAAATTAAACCAACTAAAGGACCAATTACAACTGGTCTGTGTAAGTGCGTAAGTCCATCAAATAGGTCTACACCAGCAATACCTGCTAGTAGTCCAATTAATAATGCATCCATTAACATTGCAATTTCTCCTTGTTAAGATAAATTGAGTAAACCTGCTATATTTTCACCTGCTTCGTCAGGTACTCGGCGAACTTCGCAGGTTACACCTAACCGATTCAGTTCTTTAAATGCCATAACGTCATCATCATCAACTGATACAGTTTTATGTATTTGCTTTTTGCCTTCTGAAAAGTGCATATTGCCGATATTGACAAATTTGATTGGTACACCACCTTTTACTAACGTTAAAACATCTTGTGGTGTTTTACATACAATAAATATTTTTTGACGTTCAGCAGCTTTACCAATAATGTCGATGGTTTTTTGTAAGGTAAAGTAACGGGTTTGAATGCCTTCTGAGATAACCATATCCATTAAGTTTTGTTGTACAGGATCTTGCGCTGCACTATCATTGGCTACTAATAGCAAATTAGCGCCAAGTGCATTAACCCAAGTCACACCAACTTGACCGTGAACTAAACGGTTATCAACACGCGTCATAAGAATATTGGGTTTGCTCATATTGATTTGCTCCTTTTATTTGGTTTATTGATCTCAAAACTGTGTATTTACACTTTATTGAAAGGGTAAATTGTGACGCCTTTTACCACTCTATTGACTTCACCTGTTGGGCAGGGATTGTCTGGTGTTAAACCACAGCTTAGTGATTTTTCAAAAGCGAGCATTTGGGCAAAGATAAGATATGGGAAGATGAGCCAACAATCAGCAATGTCACTATCAACTGATAATATATGCTCATTATTGCTGTGTTGACCAGTTAACGCCAGCACATCCGAGGCAATGCGATCATCAATCAGCTCATTAAATAGATCGGTATCATATTTATGTACATATGCATTGTTAGAAAAAAAGCAAATAATTAAGCTTTGCTTATCTACCATAAATTTAGGACCATGGCGTAACCCTAATATTGAATCAAAACGACTGGCTATATTACCAGCAGTAAGTTCTAATATTTTTAAAGCTGATTCTTGTGCAATACCAGTAAAACAACTACTGCCAACATAAATAACACGTTTATGCAATTGGGTTGCTAGTTGCTTAGTTATTGTTTGCCATTCGATTAATTTTTTCTCGCTGATGTTAGCAATTTCCATTACGGCATCATGTGCTTGCTTATCTTCAAAATTACCTAAAATTAATAAAGTTGCCAGCATCATACTGCTAATACTTGAAGTCATCGCAAAGCTTAAATCATTTGTGCCTTCAGGCATAATTAATTCAAAAATACGTTCTTTATTATTTGTTTTAGATGCGTATTCGGTTAAGGCACTATTTGGATTACAAGTTAAAAAAAGATGATAACAGTCGGGTATTAATTGATTGGCAAGTTTAACTGTCGCAACGCTTTCGGGACTATTTCCTGAACGAGCAAACGATACAATTAAGGTTTTTTTATTGCTTCGTAGGTATTGTAATGGACTAGCCACAATCTCAGTTGTACCATATGCAAAAACATTGCGATGTGTCTGTTCACGAAGCCAAGGTGCAAGAGCAATCCCTCCAAAAGCTGATGATCCTGCGCCAGTTAAAATAATGTCTAAATTAGGATCGGCAAGTAGAGGTTGTAAAAATTGTTGTAATTCAGCTCTTTTTTGTGTAACTAGTTTGAGCACATTACGCCAAATTTGAGGTTGTTGGCAAATTTCTTTAGCGGTATGCTGTGCATTGCGTTGTGCTAACCAATCTAATGAATAATTTAAATATTGTTGCATAATATATATCCTGTTTATTGAATAATTGTATTGTTAAAAATAATGCTATTTATGGATCGGCAATAACAACATTGACGCCTAATTCATTTAATTTGGTTAAGTAATCTTCCTTGATATTTGAATCAGTTATCAGTGTATTTATAAGGTTAATTTTTTCTATCATGCAGAAACTTTTACGACCAAATTTTGTGGAATCGGTGACCGCAATGATTTGTCCAGATACTTGACACATTATTCGATTAACCGATGCTTCACCAAAATTTGGAGTAGTAATACCTGCGTTTAAATCAAAACCATCTACTCCTAAAAAAAGTTTATTAAAGTGATACATGTTTAACTGCTGTTCCACCGTAGGACCTGAAATTGAGTAAGCCTTTTTTCTAATATTTCCACCTGCAATAATGACTTCAATGTCAGAATTAATTGATAAGTCGTAGGCAATGTTGATAGCATTTGTAAAGACAATTAGGTTTTCTTTTTCGAGTAGGTATGGCACCATTGCCGAGGTGGTAGATCCAGAGTCAAGTATAATATGATCACCATCATTGACCATTTCAGCAGCTTTTTGTGCAATTTTATTTTTTATATCTGAATTTATACGGCTTTTATCAAATAGGGGTTTATCAAGTGCAAAAGCTTTATTGATCATTGCCCCACCATATGAACGTAATGCACATCCCTTTTTTTCTAAATATCGCAGGTCATTACGGATGGTGACAGTTGAGACTTTGAATAACTTACTCAAGTTATTTACTGTTACTGTATTTTCATTTTCTAACAAATGAATGATCTTTTCTCGGCGTTGTAGTGTATTGATGGATTCTTCATTCATAACATATCAATTATCTTTGTTTCGTTCTTTTACTAAATTTAAACATAGAGTAGACAATGAAAAATGTTAGATAAGTCACAAAACTGATTTAATAAAAAAAACGCAAAATCCTTTTTATTCGAAACAAAACGAAAGTAAGTTGAGATGTAATGAACAGTATTAAAAAACATAATAGTGCTGTTAATTATACAATTATAGGAAGGACTATCATGAACAATACGAAAGTTTTAAGTAAATTTAAAATAATAAGATTTCGTTTTGTGATGTGATGGTGATCACAAATTTCATTATTTAGGAGAAACATTTCTAGAAATTATAGTTTTTTTAATAAAAAACAGCTAGGAATGGCTTGCGTTGTTTAGTGTAATTTGCAAAACGATTGTAATGTATAGAAATAACGCTGTATCCCAAACAGGCGATATGACGCCTGTATTATAAATAAAAATCACTGCCACCGATTTAGCTAACTGCTTTATGAGCAGTCGTCCAGCCATTGATTGCACCAAAAGGCCTCATTAAACATTAAATAACCTGCCCCCATTGAATATAAAACACGGAAACAGATAGCGTCATTTTCTAGGTGAATTGTATGCACACTATCGGGTATTTACTCATCTGTTTACTTTTTAGGCGCTATTTTTTGTGAAAAATATTCAGGAGTCTATACCGTTTCGCGATAAATTAAGACTTCTTTTGTATCCCATTTAGTTATGATACTTGCCATAAGCTATATTTATTTTTCTTGTAAATAAATGGTGTATATCAATTTTTACCCCAAATTTTATATTTTTAACTAAAAGGGCTAATGCGTCATTTTAATACGACAAATTACCATTTAAATCTATTACTTAGTTGAGTAACTCATTCTATTAATGGCATAAAAAAGTTCTTGACTGTTCAAAAAAAATACGTATTTTAATGGTGTAGATTACCTTATGATTTATTTTAGATAACCAAGATTATAAATATAAAACAAGGACTAAGCTATGGGCATAATAGATCAGTTAGCCAGTCATCTTGATTCACTTGCCAAAACTACCCCAATGAATAGTTACTCGCTTTCGATAGATGGACTTGAGATGACAACAGATATTTCGGTCTTATCACTCGAAGGCAAAGAGCAGTTAAATCAACCTTGGCAATATTGCATTGATTTTACTAGCGCAAATCGTCAAATATCCATCGATTCAGTACTCAGCCAAACCGCATCGCTGACTTTTCATCCCAACCCCTTACCACTGACACTCACCCAAATAAGCTCACTGGATATTGAAGATAAACCCCGCACACTCTATGGGGTGATTACTGAATTTAGTTTTATCTCAATGAGTGAAGACCAAGCCCACTATCGGGTGGTGTTTGCATCTAAACTGGCATTGCTAGCTAACCATCATCAAAGTGCTGTTTTCCAAAATAGAAGCGTTGTTGAAGTCGTCGAAGAAGTGTTGCGTAATCACGGTTTTATCGGGATTGATTTTCGAATGGAGCTAAATGAAACTTACCCTGCTCGTGAGTTTATTACCCAATGGCAAGAAAGTGATTTAACCTTTATTCAGCGTTTATTAGCTGATGTTGGTATCTGGTTTTATTTTGAAACGCATCCAAAACATCGCTGTGATGTCATGGTCATGAGTGATTATGAACAAGGATTAAAAAAGGCGGGTAATATTGCAATTAAGCAGCCCAGTGGTTTAAATGATAGTCGCCGTCATAGCGTATGGGATTTGCAATTTAGTAGTAAAACTAAACCCAATCAGGTGCGTGTTAATGATTACAACTACCGCACGGCAAATAACAACCTTCACATCACCGACAATAGTCAACAAAAAGATATCACAACTCGTGGCGATGACTATCGTTATGAAGAGCATCATAAAACAGAGGGAGATATTCAAACTGTTGAAAGTGGTCAATGGTATGCCCACATCCGCCATCAACAACATATTACCGAACAATTAACCATTTATGGCAAATGTAATGATTACCAGTTAGCGCCGGGGCAACTGCTTATTATTGATAGCTGCCCAATTAACGATATCAAAGACGGCATTATCATTGTTGCAACTCATAGTCATGGTGACCGAACCGAATCATACCAAACCCACTTTACCGCCATACCGTTTAATGTACTTAAACCTTATCGTCCTGCGCCATTACCGTGGCCACAAGTGAGCGGTACACTACCGGCAAGAGTGACCAGTCCTAATCACGATACCTATGGCTATATTGACCCTCAGGGGCGCTATCGTATTAAGTTTAACTTTGATTTAAAAAACTGGAAAAAAGGCGAAGAAAGTTTATGGGTTAGGCTTGCCAAGCCTTATTCAGGAAATACTTATGGTTTTCATTTTCCCCTTATTGAGGGTACCGAAGTTGCCGTTGCCTTTACGAATGGCAATCCTGACCGCCCCTATATAGCTCATGCAATGCATGACAGTGCTCACCCAGACCATGTGTCTATCCGCAATAAACACCGCAATGTAATTCGAACACCCGCCAATAACAAATTGCGCATGGATGATAAGCGCGGGCAAGAGCATATCAAACTTGCCACCGAATACGGTAAAACACAACTCAATCTAGGGCATTTAGTTGATAATAAAAAAATCCAGCGAGGTGAAGGCTTTGAACTGCGCACCGATGAGTGGGGAGCAATCCGAGCGGGTAAAGGGGTTTATGTTACCACCACAGCGCAAGAAAAAGCCGCCGGTCAACAGCTTGAAATGCAAGATTCAATAAAACAAATCGAAAAATCTTTAAATATTTCTTATGCGCTAATTGAGTGTGGAAAATCAAGCGGTGCCGATCCTGCCGAAATCAGCCAACAACAAGCATTGCAATCAGCAACCAATCAATTACAGCAACCAACGGTTGTTATTCATGGTGATCAAGGCATAGCGCAAACTTCATCAAAAAGCATTCAAAGTGCAGCCAGTGAAAATATTATTGTTACTGCCGGTAAAAACGCTAGCATTAATATTTTCAAAAAGCTGTCAATGGCAGCCGGTGAAATGGTTTCTATTTTTGCGCATAAATTGGGGATTAAGCTCATTGCCGCATCGGGCAGGGTTGAAATTCAAGCGCAGTCAGATGAATTAGAACTCACTGCAGAAAAAAATATGTTTATAACCAGTAGTGACGGTAAAGTAACCATCAACGCTCAACAAGAGTTATTACTACTTAGTGGTGGCGCTGGCATTCGTATTAAAAATGGCACGATAGAGTTAATTGCGCCAACTAGCATCTTACAAAAAACAGCTTTACTTTCTTATTCTGGTGCCGAAAGTATTAAAGAAGTGACTCCTTCATTTAATAAAGGCGACTTTTCACGCAAGTTTAAATTGCATTTCAATGGTTCACCATCACAAGTATTAAAAAACCATCCATATCGAATTCATTTTAGCGATGGCAGTACACAAGACGGGGTGACTGATGAAAATGGTGAAACACAAATGTTACCAATGACAGAATTAGAACAACTGAAAATAGAAATATTAACCAAGGATTAACCGATGTCTAATACACATACTTCAAGTGATAGTATCACCGAGGTTGACGGTGTGATTGGTTTACCCGCAAACTCTACTGATGCCATGCTAACCCAAAATGTTTGCGTGCCTGCGCCATTGCCATGTATTGTGATTTTGATTCATGGCGTGAATGATGTTGGCGAAGCATTCCCCAATTTAGATAAAGGGATTTGTGAGGGATTAAATAAGCGCTTAGGGCGTTGTGATTTAAAGCCTAACAAGTGGCAATGGGCTAAAGTTGATGATGACGACTTTTCACCCAGAATGCAAATGTTAACTGAGTGGGAAGAAACAGCAAAAATTAAACCACCACTAAAACCTAAAGTAGAAAAACATAAAGGTAATTCGCCTGTTATTCCATTTTATTGGGGTTATAAACCGGTCGATGTTGATACTTACTATAGTGAACAAGAAGCCTATAAAGCCAGATTAGAAAAGGGCAAGCCAGATGAACTACCTTATGATGCCTATTGGATTGAACAAGAGACTAAAGAACTGGCTGAAATGTGTGGTTTTTCGAAATTAAATCATGATCATTTTGGTAATTGGATTGATTACCATTTTACTCGCAATGGGGGGCCTTTTTCGGATGCAACCACCTGCATCCCCGATATGTATGGTCCAGGGTTTACCTCGTTTACGAATTTAGTTGCCCGATTGGGATCGCAAAAAGGGGCTAAAGCTTATTACAACCCACATCGCATCTATATGGTGTTTGCCGCTCGTCGCTTAGCCGATTTAATTATTAAAATTAGAGAAGATAAAAAGTTGAAGGAAGCACCAATCAATATTGTGGCGCATAGTCAAGGGACAATTATTACCATGTTAGCTAATATGATGCTAGCTGAAGATGGTTATTTACCCGCTGATTGTGTGATTCTTGCACACTCACCGTATGCCTTTGATTACACTTTTTTAGAATCACAATCGAAAGAATCTGGCATGGGGGTGCAAACTAATAAAGCGCGTAAGCAAACCTTTATTAATTTTGTGCAAGCTATAAAAGATAAGCAAAAGTTAAGAATAAATAAATATGAAGATCCCGAAACGTTAATTGAAAAAGGGGTTGCCGCTAAAACTATTAAAGGCGGTATGCTCAATAGTTCAAAGCAGGATTATGATTTTACCAATCCGCTTTATTGTCGAAATAACTTTGGCAAAGTATATAACTACTTGGATCGGCTACACTAATTAGTACCAGTTTTATAAGGTCATTGTTATGATAAACTAAAAATAAGAGAAGGTAACAACAATGGCAATCGATTCATCACGAAGAGCAAAACGTAGCTTTACTAACGAGTTCAAAAAACAAATGGTCATGCTATATCAAAATGGTAAAAAACGTGCGGATATAGTCGCAGAGTATGACCTCACCAAATCAGCATTAG
>NZ_JBXSQI010000015.1:0-80702 GCF_057063565.1 Gilliamella sp. X-57
CATGCGGTCTTTCGGTATTATAAATCGTTAACCATTCTTCGGTTATTCTCCTTGCTTGTGCTAAGTTGTTAAAAAGATATAAATCGAGTACTTCAGTACGATAGGTACGATTAAATCGTTCAATATAGCCATTTTGATAAGGACTACCGGGCTGGATATAATCAATGGCTATATCATGTGATTTAGCCCAGTTTATAAAGGTTTTTCCTGTAAATTCTGGCCCATTATCGACCCGTATTTTTAATGGATACCCATGATATTCGGCCAGTTTATCTAAATAACGGGTAATTCTCCCTGCCGGTAAGCTTACTGCAATATCAATGCCTAGCGCCTCACGATTAAAGTCATCGATGACATTGAATGTCCTAAAGCGACGTTGATTACAACTACTGTCACTCATAAAATCCATTGACCAACATTCACCTTGTTTATTGGGTGCTGATAGCCTTTCTGGGTTTCGTGGAGGAATGCGTTTTTTACGCTTTACCCTGAGATTAAGCTTTAATTCACAATACACCCGATACACTCGTTTATGGTTCCATTTATAGCCGAGCTTTCTGATACGATTAAAGCATTTAGGAAAGCCCCAGCGTAAATGCCGGTCTGTGATAGCATTCAACACCGAAACAATCACCGAATCATCCAGTAACTTAGGTTGATAATAGTAAGCACAGAGGCTTAAGCCAACGATAGCACAGCTCATGGCAATAGTAACAGAATGACTTTCTTGCAATTGCACTGCCCAAGCTTTATTTTTGCTGTACTATTTTAGGGGATAGTTACAAAGTGATAACCAACAAAATCGTAAAGATATCGAGGGTTCTTGGGATAAAGGTACCTTTGATTCTCCAGAAGGCTCATTAAAATATCATTTCGATAAACACGGTAAAGAAGTTGGCGCTTTAACTCCTGAAGAATATTTACATAAAGCCAAAGTATTTTCCCAGAATTTAAAAAGTGCAAGAAAGGTAAAGATTAATACACCAACATATGGAGTGATCAGATATTATAAAAATGGAAGATATATCGATAAACTAGGTGATAAAATTATCTCATTTGGTAAACAATAAAGGAACTTAAATATGTGGCATGATTTAGTTATTGATAATGTGGTAAAAATTGAAAAAAATGTTGCAGAATTCGTTATTTGGATGCCTATTTTACCGTATGCAAAAATGAAAATTAAAATTTATGAAAGTCCCTCAAGACGATACACAGGTATGACTGATTTAGCTATAAAGCGTAAATTTGATGGATATCCTGAGAATGGCTTAGGAAGTGGGGATACAATTGAAGAAGCTTTAAAAAATACCATGAAAAATTTTAATGCAATGTTAACAGAAGATGGCTTCGAAGAGTTAACACCTGAAGATATTGAATATTCAGAGTGGTCTGATTTTTAGACCCCATCCTAGATTTTGTGTATTTTCAGTCAAAGGTGACAGTTAATTCTGTCACCAAATTCTATATTTAACACGCCCGATCTTGAAATCTCCTTTAACCGATTCATCTTGCGTACTTTCCAGCAAATAATCGCAGATGACATTCAATGATTAGTTATTCAATTTAGGATCTCACAAGATTATAAAACTATACCGTACTTTATTTGTTCCATCCCTCCTGTCAAGTGATAAGCCGTTATTGAATTCTAATAAAATGAAACGGTATAGAATCCTGAATTATTTTTACAAAACTAGTCACCTAAGTTAAAAAGCAAAAGGTAAAAAAGCGTGTCGGGGGAAAAATACGTTAGAATAACGAACTAAGGCAAAGTTATTTGTAACAAATTGATATATAATGAAAAATATTAAAACGGTCGGGCGCTGGATATAATACTGGAAAGGGAGCATATAGTACTAATAGCCTTGATTTTTTTCTAAGTTCATTACAAAAATCTTCAATCTGTTTACTTTTTTTTTGTAATGATCTCCAAGTTATATTATACCGATAAAAACATAAAAACTTATTAACAAATGATCTACAAAAACAGATTACTTAAGTATATACTCTTTATCAATTAAATTAGATTATCATGGTGTATGTTAGTCGTGGGTAATTTAATTGTCGGTATGTATTTTCGTCAATATTTTAAGGATCTTTTAGTATGATTTTAGGTAATATTAATCATTTAAGGTTAGTTCCTTATTTACCTTCCAAAATAAAACAATCTATTGAATATATTCAAGACAACGTTAATATTAATACACCTATAGGGCGCTATGATATTGATGGGGATAAGATGTTCTTTATGGTGTCTGATAGCCGAACGCGTCATATTTGTGATGCTAAGCCGGAATATCATGAAAAATATATCGATGTTCAGATTGTATTGGAAGGGCAAGAGGGGATGGCTGTGAGCACATTACCACCCTATACCAAAGTGTTAGACAATAAATTGGCAGAAAACGATATTGCTTTTGTTGAAACACCAAAAGAAGAAACCATGTTAATATTACAAGAAAATGATTTTATTGTGTTTTTACCCAATGAGGTACATAAGCCGCTTTGTGCAATTGATAGTAAGATTGCAACTGTCCGAAAAGTTGTGATAAAAATCGCATTGGATTATTTATAATCTGATTAAGGATAATAGTTATAATATGACAACTAAAATAGCGGTTATTGGTGAATGCATGATTGAACTGGCGATCAAACAAAATTCGACTGAGCGTAGTTTTGGCGGCGATACACTTAACACCGCTATTTATTTGTCACGTTTACTTAAAGATAATGATTTTGCAATTCATTATGTAACGGGAATTGGCACTGATCCTTTTAGCCAAGAGATGTTAGATAATTGGCAAAAAGAAAATATTCAAACTGATTTAGTGCAAAGAATGTCAGATAAGATGCCTGGTCTTTATACTATTGTGACCGATGAGCAGGGTGAGCGTTCTTTTTATTATTGGCGTAATGACGCTGCAGCTAAATTTTGGTTGCAAACAGCCGAAACAGATAAGATAACGCAGCAAATTGCTCAGTATGATTATGTGTATTTGAGTGGTATTAGTATCGCTATTTTAGATGCTGAAAGCATCCTTAAATTATTAGAACTTTTAAAATGTGTTAAGGCCAATGGTGGTAAAGTTATTTTTGATAATAACTTCCGTCCACGTTTATGGCGTAGCCTTGATTTGGCTCGTAGTGTTTATGCCGATATTCTTAGCCTTACTGATATTGCATTTTTGACGCTAGATGACGAAGATTTGTTATGGGGCAAATTGCCTTATGATCAAGTTATTGAACGTACAAAAAAATTTGGCGTAACTGAAATTATTATTAAACGAGGCAGTGATAGCTGTATTATTGATTCAGCTGAAGGTCGTTTTGACGTTCCGGCTAATAAAATAGCTAAAGACAAAGTGATTGATACTACCGCTGCAGGAGATTCTTTCAGTGCTGGCTATCTTGGTGCGCGTTTACATGGAAGCAGCCCATCACAATCAGCATTACAGGGTCACTTGGTGGCTGGTACGGTTATACAATATCGCGGTGCAATTATCCCTGTCGAAGCCACGCCGAAATTAATAGAATTAAGTCAATAGATTAAGTTTATTCAGCGAAAAACGGTTAGTCATGGCCGTTTTTTGTTCTAGTTTTAGAAACTAATATTTTCAGTTTATATTCTTGTCAAAAAGTTTCAGAAAAGACCATGTTTTAATATAAAATTGGTCAAGTAATAGATTCATTTATATAGTTGTATATTTCATCAAATGTTACTGGTATAATATACAGTTGATTTTCTATTCATTTAGTTTAAAAACACACATAAGAAGAGATCTATGTCAATCAAAGATATCGATATTCGTGGCGCTCGCACGCACAATCTAAAAAACATTAATGTAACCATTCCAAGAGATAAGTTAGTTGTTATCACCGGTCTTTCGGGATCAGGTAAATCTTCGTTAGCATTTGATACTCTCTATGCTGAAGGGCAACGACGTTATGTTGAATCGTTGTCGGCGTATGCTCGTCAGTTTTTATCATTGATGGAAAAACCTGATGTCGATCATATTGAAGGTTTATCGCCAGCTATTTCGATTGAGCAAAAATCGACTTCACATAATCCTCGCTCGACAGTTGGAACTATCACTGAAATTTATGATTACTTACGTTTGCTTTTTGCCCGAATTGGTGAACCTCGTTGCCCTAATCATCATTTACCATTAGCAGCACAAACGGTATCACAAATGGTCGATAGTATTATGGGATTACCTACTGAAAATCGTTATATGCTGCTAGCACCTGTGGTCACCGAACGTAAAGGTGAATTTGTTAAATTATTTGAGCAACTAGCAGCTAGTGGTTATATTCGGGTAAGAGTAGATGGTGATGTCTATGATCTTTCTGATCCACCCATTCTTGAACTGCAAAAAAAACATACCATTGAGGTTGTTGTTGACCGTTTCCGTATTCGTGATGATTTAAAGCTTCGTTTGGCCGAGTCGATTGAAACCGTGCTTTCGATCACTAATGGTATTGTTAAAGTGGCAAATTTGGATGATCCTCAAGCTGAAGAATATCTGTTTTCGGCTAATTTTGCCTGCCCAATTTGTGGTTATAGTATTTCAGAGTTAGAGCCTCGATTATTTTCGTTCAATAACCCAGCTGGCGCATGCCCTGAGTGTGATGGTTTGGGCGTGCAACAATATTTTGATCAAAAGCGTATCGTGCAAATGCCAGAAGTTTCGTTAGCTGCTGGTGCGATTAAAGGTTGGGATCGTCGTAACTTTTACTATTTCCAGATGCTAAAATCATTAGCGGAACATTATAAATTTGATATTGATAAACCCTATGAAAAATTACCTGAAAAGGTAAAAGATATTTTATTAAATGGTTCAGGTAATACCGAAATCCAATTTATCTACACCAATGATCGTGGTGATGTGGTTAAACGTAAACATCCGTTTGAAGGCATCATCAATAACTTAGCTCGTCGGTATAAAGAAACTGAATCACAAACTATTCGTGAAGATTTAGCCAAATATATTAGCCATCGACCTTGCCCTTGTTGTGGCGGTTCAAGGTTGTGTACAGCAGCAAGAAATGTATTTATTAATGATACTAATCTACCGGCCATTAGTGATTTAAGCACTCAAAAAGCGAAAGATTTTTTCGATCAGTTGTCATTAACAGGGCAACGAGCTCAAATTGCCGAAAAAATCTTAAAAGAGATCAACGACCGTTTACAATTTTTGATTAATGTTGGGCTTAACTATTTAACACTTTCACGCTCAGCTGAAACCTTATCAGGAGGAGAAGCGCAACGTATTCGATTAGCTAGCCAAATTGGTGCGGGGCTGGTTGGTGTGATGTATGTATTAGATGAGCCTTCTATCGGATTGCATCAGCGCGATAACACTCGTCTAATTGACACTTTAACGCATTTACGTGATTTAGGTAATACTGTCATTGTGGTTGAACATGATGAAGAAGCAATTATGGCTGCTGATTATGTGATTGATATTGGACCTGGAGCAGGGGTTCATGGTGGTGAAGTTGTTGCGCAAGGTACGCCTAAGCAGATTATGGCATGTAAAAAATCTTTAACAGGCCAATACTTATCTGGTAAAGAAAAGATTGAAATTCCAACTGCGCGCACTAAAGTTGATAAGAAAAAAATATTATCACTTATTGGCGCTACCGGAAATAACCTTAAAGATGTAACATTAAATATTCCGGTTGGATTATTTACTTGTATTACTGGTGTATCAGGTTCAGGTAAATCAACACTAATTAATGATACGTTATATCCTCTTGCACAAAATGAACTCAATGGTGCCGAAAAAACAGAAATAGCGCCATATCAAGCCATTAAAGGGCTTAACCATTTTGATAAGGTCATTGCGATCGACCAAAGTCCAATCGGGCGTACACCGCGTTCTAATCCTGCAACTTATACTGGATTTTTTACTTCTATCCGTGAACTTTATGCTGGTGTACCAGAATCCCGCGCACGAGGCTATAATCCTGGGCGATTTAGTTTTAATGTTAAGGGAGGACGATGTGAAGCTTGCCAAGGTGATGGTTTAATTAAAGTTGAAATGCACTTTTTGCCGGATATTTATGTTCCTTGTGATCAGTGTCATGGCGCTCGTTATAATCGTGAAACCTTAGAGATCAAATATAAAGGTAAGTCTATTAACGAGATTTTGAATTTGACAGTTGAAGAAGGGCGTGAATTTTTTGATGCAGTACCGATGATTGCTCGTAAATTACAAACCCTAATTGATGTAGGTCTTTCTTATATTACCATTGGGCAATCAGCAACAACATTATCAGGTGGTGAGGCACAACGTGTAAAACTTGCAAAAGAATTATCGAAGCGAGATACTGGACGCACTTTATATATATTAGATGAACCAACAACAGGTCTACATTTTGCTGATGTTAAACAATTACTAGCGCAATTGCATTCATTGCGAGATAAAGGCAATACAATTGTTGTGATTGAGCATAATTTGGATGTGGTTAAAACAGCTGATTGGATAGTTGATTTAGGTCCAGAAGGGGGTAATGGTGGGGGAGAGATTATTGCCGAAGGGACACCTGAAGAGGTTGCTAAATCTAAACATTCCTACACTGGAAAATATTTAAAACCGTTGTTGGAAAAATAATAAACTAAGTAGGATTGTATTATTACTACTTAGCGTAGATAGAACGGGCAAGGTATGACGTCTGTTCTATTATACTTTACCAGCAAGTAGAGTCAGATACAGGTTTTAAGGTGCTGATTAGCATTTAGCGTTCGATTATTAAAGGCGGCAAATGAAAGGAGTGATATTGTGGCATTTCAAATGGTATTAATGATCATAATGGCCTATTTTTTGGGATCGCTTTCTGGTGCAATGATTATTAGCCATATCATGCATTTGCCTAATCCTTCAGAACATGGTTCGCACAATCCAGGGGCAACCAATATTTTACGGCTTAATGGTAAATTACCCGCCATTTTTGTTTTAATTTTTGATATGCTAAAAGGTACGATTCCGGTTTATATTTCTTATCGACTTGATATTCCTCCTTTCTTTTTAGGTATTATAGGTATTTTTGCTTGTTTAGGTCATATGTTTCCCTGTTTTTTTCATTTTCGTGGTGGTAAAGGTGTTGCCACTGCGTTAGGTATGATGGTCCCCATAGGATTTGATTTTACAGGTTGCTTTATTTTAACTTGGTTACTTACATTATTTATCACTGGGTATTCTTCTGTTGCAGCAATAGTTGGTTTTCTTATGGCGCCATTTTATGTTTGGCTATTCAAACCTGAGCTTACTTTACCTGTTGCTATGCTTTCTTGTTTGATTATCATTCGTCATAATAGTAATATTATGCGCCTTTTAAAGGGTGAAGAACCGAAAAGTTACTATCATAGCAAGAGTAAACAATAGTCTAAAATTTATATGCAATCAGTATTAATTTAACGATTGTTTCTGAAAACAGTTGTCGCTATGCATTATTTTAACTATTAATTTTCTGTAAGTTTTTTTCAACTTTCATTATTATTAAATTAAACAACTAAAATAATTCTTGTTTGATAGATTATTGAAAAAAGGTATTATTAACTTAAAATTTAAATATGTGAGAATCAAATAATACATGCAAATAAGCCCATTATTAGAATCGCTTATAGAAGCACTGCGTTGTTTACCGGGCGTTGGTCCCAAATCGGCACAACGAATGGCCTTTCATTTATTGCAACGCAATCGACAAGGTGGAATAAAATTAGCTCATGAGCTACATGAAGCGATGATAAATATAGGTCATTGCAAAGAGTGTCGAACTTTTACCGAACAAGAAATCTGTGCTATTTGTGCAAATGTTCGTCGTCAAAATAGTGGGCAGCTTTGCGTTGTCGAAACTCCCGCAGATATAGTTGCCATAGAACAAACTGGACAATATAGTGGTCGTTATTTTGTATTGTTAGGCCATTTATCGCCATTAGACGGTATCGGTCCTAGCGATATTGGTCTTGATTTATTGAAAAACAAGTTAGCGTCAGAATCAATCAACGAAGTTATTTTAGCCACTAATCCCACCGTTGAAGGTGATGCAACCGCCAATTATATTGCGCAAATGTGTGTGCAGTTTAATGTGACAGCAACAAGAATCGCTCATGGTGTTCCAGTTGGTGGTGAACTTGAAATGGTGGATGGCACTACCTTATCGCATTCATTTGTTGGGCGTCAAAAAATTGAATTTTAAATTTATTGAAGTTCTAATACTCAGCTAATTTTTATAACAAAGATTAGAAATAAAAAAGGGGATTATATGAAGTATAAAGCGGTTGCTTTTGATATGGATGGCACGTTACTAGCCAGTAATCGTTTAGTTTTGCCAGAAACTGTCGAGATGATAAAAAAAATCAGTGCTAAAGGTGTGAAAGTCATTTTAGTATCAGGGCGTCACCATTCTGTAATTTATCCTTATTACTATCAACTCAAATTATCAACCCCCGCAATTTGTTGTAATGGATCTTATCTTTATAATTTTGAAAAACAAAATGCTTTTGCTGCTAAACCAATGACTAAAGATCAAGCAAGAATGCTATTAAAACTAGTTAACCAATATGGTATCCATACTTTAGTTTATACTGATCAAATGATGACTTATGAAGTGTTAGATGATCATCTAGAAGGCTTTTTTAAATGGGTCAAAACATTGCCCGATTTTTTACAGCCAGAAATCAAAAAAGTAGCGAGTTTTGAAAACGTGATTGATCAATCTGGTGCTATTTTTAAATTTGCAACCAGTAGCCATAACCTTCCTGCTCTACGACAATTCTCAAATGCGGTAGATGCATTAGATGTGTTCTCGTGTGAATGGTCTTGGTCAAATCGAGCAGATGTTGCGATTAAAGGTAATACTAAAGGAAATGGTTTAACGCATTGGGCTGAGCATGAAAATATTGATTTAAGCGAAATAGTCGCTTTTGGTGATAGTTATAATGATATTAGTATGTTATCTATTGCTGGATTAGGGATTGCTATGGGGAATGCCGATGATGGAGTAAAAGCAAAAGCAAGTTACGCTATTGGCGATAATAATAGCCCAAGTATAGCTGCTGAACTTGAAAGGCTATTTCTCTAATTGATTTTCAATAAAATAGACTATGTTTGAAATTCTCTATCATGATAATGCTTTAATTGCGATTAACAAACCATCGGGTTGGCTTGTGCATCGCAGTTGGTTAGATAAAAAAGAAACAGTTGTTGTTATGCAAACGTTACGAGATCAGATTGGCCAACATGTTTTTCCTGTGCATAGACTAGATAGGCCAACATCTGGTGTGTTGCTGTTTGCCCTTTCTAGTGATGTAGCAAGGCTCGTGTCAGAACAATTTGCCACAAAACAAATTGAGAAAACGTATCATGCTGTTGTGCGTGGTTATCTTGAGGGTGAATCTGCGATCGATTACCCTTTAGTTGAAGAATTAGATAAAATTGCTGACAAATTATCTGATAAAAATAAGCCAGCACAAGATGCAGTCACTTTTTATAAATCTATTAGCAAAATTGAAGTGCCGGTTAAGGTTGGTAAATTTGAAACAGCAAGATATAGTTTTGTTGAATTAAAACCACAAACAGGGCGTAAGCACCAATTGCGTCGTCATATGAAACATATCTTTCATCCTATTTTGGGAGACAGTAAGCATGGCGATCTTCATCAAAACCGTGCTTTTACCAACTATTTTGGCGTTAAACGCTTGATGTTACATGCGAGTAGGTTAGAGATTTCTCATCCTCTTAACCATAAACCAATCGCTATTGAAGCTAAATTAGATCAAAATTGGCAAGATATCCTTGTAAATTTTAAAAAGTAATGTTTCAAAATAAAGTTGCTTTGCGATTATCTTATTACATAGTATTATTTTACCTCTTTCCTTTGATGCTATCTGTATAATTTAATCGACAGGAAAGAATGTAAAATATTTTATAAATTAAATTTGATAATGGAAATAAAAATGAAATTACTAATGAAATTCTTAAGCGTTTTTTTATTGGCACTTATTGTTACAGCGTGTTCGACTGAAGATACTCCAGAAAAAGTATCTGAAAAATTTATCACAGCAATTTATAAAGGTGATACAGATACCGTTATGAATTTGATCAATTTCCCTAAAAATGATAATCACAAAGATATGGATATGGCAATGTTAGTGAAAAGCAAAATGCAAGAAGCGCTTCAACAAGGGAAAAAATTTGCTGATGAACATGGCGGCCTTGATAAAGTTGAGTCTGCTCCTGCAGAATATACTAATGATGAAAAAACCATGGCTAAAGTAAAAACGACTGTTTTTTTCAAAGATAATACTAAAAAAGATGAAAGTAGCCTATCAGTAATCAAAACTGATAACAAATGGATGATTAATCTTAAATAAAAGATAATATAGCAATGTTATATTAGAAAGGGTAGATACTAATTTATCCTTTCTAGTTAAGAATGAATTTTGATGAACTACTGTCGTTTTTTCTCGATTATTTTTATTATGCTGGCAACGGTTGTTTTTGCTAATGAGTCTATTTATTCTTCAAATTCAACCTCTAAATTGCCTTATTCAGTAAAAGTAGGGGATTGGATTTTTAGAAAAGGTATACAAACCGATAGCCTTATTGTTAAACAATTAGGTGGTGGTGATTTTTCACATATTGGCATGATTATATCGACTAATCCCGAAATTAAAATTATTCATGCGACCACGAGTGATGATGACAAATTTCCTAATCAAGTGATTGTATCGACCTTACCCGAGTTCATAGCTCCTGAATTAGCCGAAAAATATGCTATAGCAAGACCTAATTTTTTATCTGATGTACAACAACAGCAAATTGTTAGTGATCTTTTAACAAAGCAAGGTAAAGCCTTTGTCTTAGCTCCTCGTGAACAGCCACATCTTTATTGTACAACGTTACTTTTTGACTCCATCACTAAATTCTATCCCAATTTCAAAGTTGAATGGAAGTTTACTGACTTTCCATTATTAAGTGGTGTTTATTTATTCCCTAACGCATTTGCAAATTATCCAGATATTACTTGGATCTATAAATATCCAGAAGCACCGTAATAACTTCTTGTCATGAAAGCTATACGAGTTGATCTAGCATGAAATAAAATTTAACCGTATTTAGTGCGATATTTGTTCGTAGACAATGCTGTGTACCTAGGCTATAGTTAGATTTCAATATTATACGAGGTGTCTAGTAATAGGTTATAAAAGCATTTAATTTATTATTAAATATATTTAATAATAAATTGGTTAATAACAATAAAATTAGATTAATAAGATCTCGCTATAGAGTAAAAGACACCCTTATAGCGCCGATAGTTGCACTTTTCATTTATAATGTATTAAGTTTTTAAAACTTGTGTCCAAAGTAAATAGATTTTTAATAATCAAATAAAAAAAGAAGTGACTGCTGTAATTATAATCTATTTGAACTTGACGACTAATAAAGCCAATGCTAATATTTGCAACCTATTCAGATAGACCTGTACGGCGCGTTGGCAGAGTGGCCATGCTGCGGATTGCAAATCCGTCTACCTCGGTTCGACTCCGGGACGCGCCTCCATTAAAATCAATGACTTATCTAACAATTTCTTAAGTATATAACAATAAGTGGCGGTAAAATGGCGGTGCAATTTTTTTATAATCGTATATAATCCGTTTCCTACCATTTCAAAATAAAATTCATTGACATTGATATGCTCTTTCGATAGATTAGCTGTGTGCTAGCAAAATCTAGTGCCAAGTTTCGCAGCTTGTAACTCTATAAGGAGCATAACCGCTCAAAGCGGTATTTTTATGCTTAAAGCCTAGCTACGCCTTTTCAATGGTGGGCTAAGTGAGGAAGCCGAAAGGCTAGCCGTGTTCCTTGTAGAGCGGTACTGCGAACCTTGCTTAGTTCACCTCCAGATTTCGCAGATTTGGACGTGATTAATTATAATTAATCAACAAGGAAATAAGCATGAAAAAGAATGTTCCCCAACAAAAGTTTAACTCTATTGAAACATCAGAAATAAGTATTGATGGTTATTGCAAATTAGAGCAAGCCGAATTAATTACCCGCCTATCCATTAACGCAGATTTAGATAAAAATGAAACCAGGCTCGCAATGTGTTGTGTTTCGGATCTTTTATACGATGCCATTAATCAAGTACAATAATTAGCTTGGTTTTATAGAAAGTTAAATTATGTCATTTGCTTAAGATTTCAGTTTATAATATAAATATCTATATGATTTTTATATAGATATTTATTTTTGTTTTTATAAAAGTTGTTTGAAAATTTCACCTAAAATAAAAATATTGTTATTATTCATTATATTAGTTATTAGCTCCGATCTTTTTTATAAGTTAAAAACTGAAAAATATTGAAAAGTATTTCTTTTATTTCAGTTTTATACGATCCTTTAAGATCCTTTTTTTAATAAGCCTTTGAGCTTTGTTTTGTAATAAAATCCAACTGAAAAAAATTTCATGCAAAAACCCTGTAGGCGGGTGCGGTGTAGCACAGATTAGGTCACCCGATCGATTTTGTCCCCCGATTGTTTATTTTTAATAATTCAGATATGAAAATAGCCAATAGTTCAAGTGTGTTATTGATTTATTTTGGTTTTGTTTAAAAAATTTTGAGTAAAATGTTGACTTTGTAGGTAGGTGCATTTATAATTATAAACATCAGCGGGGTGCTGATGAAGCAAACCCCCAGCTTTCGATGGGGGCTTAAGGGAGAAAGAAGATGATTCGGATCTTAATTCTCTTGGTTCTATTAACGGTATCATTACCAGTTTACTAGTTCCAATCAAAGGCGAGGTCGCACCCTCGCCGGCGACCTTAATATAACAACTGATTGACAAAAAATCAAGGTGGAACACATGGCGTTATCAAGAGCTGAAATTCAAAAAAGAAGTGATGAAAAAAGAGGAGTAAAACCAAAAGGGTATAAATTGTCAATTAATACAATAGAAATGATTACAGAGTTAAGCAAAAGTACAGGCAAATCGCAAGGCATGATTATCGAAGAAGCAATAAAGCTATATAAAGATTCACTATAAAAAAGCCCACAGCTGTGGGCGAGGGCACAACGTATTATTTTGCTATGACGGGAGAGTATTTTTTATCTAGATTTATTGCGTCCGTTTTAACGCCAGTAATTGCGCCGGCATTGATTGGCGCGCTAGTGTTCGGGTGTGTATGCTGCGCTGTCAAATCGGCTAGCCGCTCAATAAGCTCTAACGTGTCTAACATCAATTGCGATACATTTATCTCACCACTACCGATCCAAACCTGCGGTGCTATAATCTCTTGTTTCACCCCCGCAATGCTTTGGCGAATTGTTTTAATCTGTTCTTTGATTTCGCTGGCCGTGATATCAATTTTATTTTTTACTGATATCGTTTGATTTCCGTTTATTGTTAATGAATAATTATTAGCAACAAACTGCACAAAATTCGAATTAGTCCCAATTGTATAATCTTTTAGTGCAAGCTGCGTTATAGTGTTCGCAGATAACCTATAATTACTGTACGTGTTGATAGTATAATTAGCGTTAACTGTTGTTATTTTCGTTGTTGTTTTTTCAGTTGATGAATCGCTATTTAAACAATAATCACGGGCGTTATCTGTCACAGTTTGATCGCTTTCACGTATCATATTACCGACATCGTCAATCTTGGTAAAAACCTCTGCACGTTGTTGCAATAAATGCTCATTTTTTTTTATGTTTGGCATTGTCTTATTGTTTGGGTAGATATTGCGTATAACTGGCTGATCGGGCTTACCGTTAATAAAGCCAATTTCGACTTCTGCACCCTCCTCCGGGTAGTGATATGAGCCACCCTCAGATCCGATATTTGTCACTGGCAACGGTACCGCTTTATAAACTGGCGTCGCTGACTCTTTACCGTTCTCGTCCAGCAATTGTACATTTACCGCATATTTGGGGCGAAATGGGGTAGAGATATCACCTAGATTGGTTTCGTCCGAAATTGCCACCACTTTCGCCATTTTTGACAGATGATAGCCGTCTGCCAGTTCTGGGAATTCTTTTTCAATTTGTCGCCGTGCTGCCGACTTTTTCCCCGCGACGTCATCAAAGGTTATTGTCATGTTATCGTTAATCAGATTGACAATAGAGACCTTTTTACCGTTGATTTTAACGCCCGGGCGAAGTTTTGGTACTAATGGAATTTCAACAATGTTAGATCCGGCGGTTGAAGATGCGATTTTATTTAAATTATCGCCGAGTTTGATATTTTTATCATTAAAATAGCTATCGTTATAGCTGCCACAGTAAATTTTACCGGTTGGCGTTTGAAAAAAGGTATATTCTGGGATATTGAAAGCACGTCCGATCTCTTGTAACAAATGATAGCCAGTTCCTGCGTGTTTAAAGTGTGGGATTTTTGTATTAACATAATCAGCGGCCGGCAAATTAAACTGCAACCCGTTTTTTGATGTTAGATATCCAGTAACCGTTTTTAGTGTCGGATGCTGAAATGAACAATCAATTGTTTGCTTATAACAACCGATTAATTCACGTATAAACAACTTTTTGGCGTTGTGTGCTGCTGTTTGTTCGCTTTCAACAAAACCCGTAAAAAATCTTTGCAAGTCATTACCGTACCCAAGATTAATTTTTATTACTTTGTTCTTAAGTGATGTTTTATCTTTTTCGGGAATAGTAATAAAACCGCGTCCGCAAGCGTTCAACTCTAACACAATGTTACAATCAATAATTTGAACACGTTCGTTATTGATAATTGCATATTTATTAATCTTCATATTTACCCCTACTGTAATGCATCATTAAACACCCCGAGAATTTGTTCAACTTTGCCAGTTTGGGCGTTTTCGTCCTGCTCGCCCGGCATTTCTTCAATTATTGCGCCGACGCTCTCGTCACCGTTTTCAACTGCTCGTTGTTGTGCCCGTGCTTCTCTTTTTTCAGGTACTGATTTACGCTCCGACAAGGTAAAGTTAACTTGCCATGCTAATAGCGTGGAATGAGGAGAAACCGAAACTTTGCCACTAAAAACCGCTTCACGTAAATTTATAACGTTAGCCGTTGCATTGGCTACACGATACAGCTTTTTAGCTCCGCCTTTTTCGGTTTGATATGACAACTCAATCAATCGACTTAAGCGATCCGGCGTTGAATATTCAATCAATCCATTAACGCTTAATTTTTTGGGTTTGATACCTTTTTCACTGCTGTTAGTCGATGACGACTGCCCGCTTTGGTCTTCTTCGGGCAAATCATACTCGGCAGAAATTGACGGGTTTTTTAATATAATGGATTCACCGTCTAACGCCAACACAATATTATCAACGCTTCCCGCAGATCCGCTATTGTTAATCGATGAGTTTTCTATCATGTACTAAATCCAATATTGGTTTTAAGTTGTTATCTGAAAACGCTAACAAAAATGTAAAAATATGTTCCTTATTCGGCAACTCTTTATAGAGATCACACGGCAAACCATAAAAAAATGTTATATCAATACTACCGCCAGTTAATGACGCCGCATTGCTCGCAACTTTGTTTAAAACCGCTTCTTTTTGCTGGGCAAACTGCTGTAATTCACTCATCACACTATTTATTGACGCCTTTACGTCTTTTTGTGCTGCTTTTAATGTTTGACTGTTAACAATTGCACGTGTATTGCTTGATGATAATTGCTTTACAACTTTACGATCAACCGGATTCGGTATAACCATTTTTGTTACATCTAAATCTTGCACTGTTTTAGCCGTTCTCAGTGCTCGATTGATTTCCGGCAAATCCCAGCATTGACTTAATGCCGTCAATTGACTGATAAACCCGGTTTCTGTTACAGATGATATCAATATAACAGCAACAGGCGTTATGCTGTCGATTTTGCTTTGCAGCGCTTTAATTGATTCTTCGGGTGATAAAAATTTGCTATTAGTGATTTTGTATGGCTCAATTGCTACAACCTCAAAATTCATCTGTTGATATTTTGCTAATGAAAATGTTTTATCACACCACACGATCGATTACTCCGGTTTTTCTGGCCACATTATTTTTGTTTGCGTTACATCAATATCATTCAACAAAATACGGTATTTTTTCCAGCGTTTCAGCTGTTCTTCTTCATTAGACTTCTGCATATCTAGCTCAATAATATCCTGTAGCAATGATATTTTTTTGCTCGCCTCATCAAACAATGAATTTTTAATTGATTGATTCTGATAGTGAATATCTGCCGGCCTCGGCTTAACTAATTTAAATGCTTCTTTTTCTGTTATCGCAATTTGATCCGGCGGAATAAATCCGTCTTGCGAACCATCTGCGCAGTACGCATAAACTTGATTACTATTATCTTTATAATATTTCATGATTTCACCTCAACTCAAACCATCTCGTTAAATCCCCGTATCCCGATACTTTATATGTACAACCCGCAGGGATCGGCATATACATAGTCACGGTTTTAGCGCTACCGCTGCCGGCGCCGCCCGCAGATGCAAAAAATTCCATTCCGTTAATTGACAGTGTCATATGAGTTTCAGTTCCGGACCAATTATGATACATTGAAATCATTACAAAAATAGGCCGCCCCGTTGTATTTGTATAAACTATATTTACTCCTCGTTGCCCCATTACGTTATACCAATTTTGCGGGGGAGGAGGGGCTGGCAAATAGGAATTAATATTTGCTGTTGTGATCTGTTCAACCCATGCCTCCCAGCGCCCGTCATTTGCTGTACCGCGGTAATTTCGAATAAATTGGCGCCCAGATCTATATAATGTATATATTTGCGCGCAGCCTTCGCCGCCGTCTCCCTCTGTCCTCAGAACAGTCAACGCGCCCGCGTCTAGCGTAGGATAACCATTTTCAAATGATGTTTTCTGGTTTGAATTTTGAAAATAAACGCCGTGAGACGTTGCACCTAAGTTGTTTAAATTTCGGTCACCCAGATTTCCGCGGAATGGAAATTCATCACCCCGCAGCACAGCAAGGTTTGCTGTGTTTTGTGCGGTATTTGATGTTGTTATTGCTGTGCTAGCTGTTCGTTTTGCATCTAATGCTAGATCACTGATTTTTTTAACTGCTAGCAATGTTGCAGCCTCGGTTTCTGATGTGCTGTTAATTTCTGAGCTGAGTTTAACGATGCCCGTTTTTTCAGTCGTTGCATGATCGTACGTTGTGATAAATGACTTCGGCTTAACAACAACTAACTTACCGCCCGCATCAACTGATGCTACACGTTCGACGTAGTGTTTAAATCCATTTTTTTCGTAATCACGTAAATTAGTGCCCGAAATCAAATTATAACTTACCGACCATTCACCGGTTACAGTACCGGTTAGCCAAGCATCAATATATAACGATTGATTGTTTTCAACTTTTATTGATGCTTGAGCTGTGTGATTAACTCGTAAACCGGCAACATATGCAAGCCCTGCAGATACTGTTAATTGATTATTATCCTGAGTTATTGTAAAACCGTTATGAACTGCTAATCGATTATATAAATCATAATTAGTTAATCGAATACGTTCATCTTCGCCAGCCAATCGTTTTGAATAATCGATCTGCCATGTCTGAGCATTGACCGTAATACCGGTCGATTCAGATGCATTATCAATTTCTAACCAAATCGACTCTGTTATCGTATTACCCTGACGTTGTCCGGCAGTTTTTATTTTTCGTGTTAAATCAGTATGCATCACCATGCATAGCGTGTTAGTTTCAGAGTTCGCCAGCCCGATGTAGTTAAACGAAAAATCACCGACACTAGTGTCTAGAATAACAGAATAAACAACTGTTCTATCGTTCAATAACCCAGACTGCGTTACCGGTGCTGTATGTACGATTTGACTTGCGTCAGGCATTGAACCGTTTAAATCGATTTCAGTGTCGCCATTAATTCCGCTAATATTTGCAAAAATCACTTGATCCAATTTTATCGGTTGTGACTCGCTTAACTGTTTTATAAAAAATTGCTCACCACTTTTTATTATTGCTGTTTTGCTCATTGCTGTACTCCATATTCTTTTACTTCACCAAATCCGCCCACTCTTAAAATTACCGTCGTCTGATGTATTCGTTTAAAATCAAATTTAGAACCGTTGTAATTTTGATTGTTATTAAACTCGCCGCACCTAAACTTTATCGGCTGCACGTGAACAATTTCAAAAAAATAACGCCGACAGGTTCGGCCGTATTGCCTGATAATTTCAGTTAACAAATCGCGGTTATTTGTTAACTGATTATCAGATAATCTCAAGATGATAACGTCCCAATCATAGCCGTACTGGCGTTCCAGTATTTGAACCGTGCCGATTTCTAGCCGCTCAAAAATGTTTTTGAAACCAGCAACGGATCCCGAATCTGCCGCATTGACGTATGCGTATTTAATACGTTTTCGATATAGTGCCAATGGCTCGTTATTTAGTCGTTTAACATCGCGTTGATATGCATATAAAAACAATAATCGCTCATCGCACGTTAATGGGTCGAACTGCATAATAGGGAACTTCAACCATTGATACATACGATCCCAGTACTTAACCGCCGCATTAGCCAGCTTTAACGGCTCGCCTCTATTCATCCACACCGGCAGCTTGATTTTTAGTTTCATTCTGCAACCTCAGTATTAATTGTTAGAGTTCGAAGTCTTGGCACTTCTAACTCGCTGACAATGTCGCCGATGTTAAATACAATCGAATGTAACTCGTTAAATTGTTCGTGTAATTCTTCGTTTAATTTTGAGATGCTAAAACGGGAATACGCATTTACCTGCGTTACGTTATAGTCGTTGTTTTGACGAAAGGCACAACGTATAAAATGCTCAACGTTTAATACGTATTGATTAATGTCGATCGGTTGTTGTTCACGTTCAAAATATAATGTAACAGCAATATCAATTTTCTTTTCAGGCACAGCAAAGCACCGCAGATCGTCGCCGTGCCCTCTGTAACCTTGCCCCATAATGTAGTTATTTACTTTGTCGATAAAATATTTTGAATCTACGCCGTCATTCAGTAACAAATATAAGTTAGCTGTACCCGGACCACGGGGCGCATCATGCACAAAATAGACTTGCTTTGTTGAAATACCTGTAATTGTTGTCACAATGCCACGATATACAGCATCTGTATGATAGTGGCCAACAAAGTTATACTGGTTTTTAGTTCTATCTCTTAAATCATCATCTGATTCAATGTTAGCACCCGGTGAGATCAACCAATTATCGTCATTAGTAACAGTTACACCGTCTATCTGTTCAACTAAAAAACGGTAATAACCTGCTGCAAGATTGTAGTTTTCACCGCTTCCGGCCGCTACTACCGGGATGCGTGCAGTTTCAACACCGACAGGTATGCTATATTCTTGGGTAGTTTGTAATTGATATGTAACGCCGTTAATTTCGGGCGAGCTGATCACAGTGCCTACAGGTATAACAACCGCCTGATTTTTATTTGCTTTAGTGAACAAAATTTCACCCGTCGCCAACGTTGCCGGCTTACGCTCTAAATTAACGGCGTTAGCAAACAGATCTAAAAACTGACCGCTTGCAGTCATTAAAAACATATTCATTAATACATTTTTGATAAATGCATCTTTTAGCCAAACATAAGGCTTTATAACGATAGCCGACATTAATCGCCAAAACGGAGAGTATTTCGATGTATTGGTGATTAACCCCTCTGCTTTTGTCAATTCTTCGAACTCTTTACGGGCAGCGTTTTCGTCAACTGGCATACCATGATCGTGCAGTATTTTTTCAAACATTTTTTGATAATCAGCCATTGATCGTTACTCCAATTTTTCCAAAATCATACGTGTCAGCAGTCAGATAAAGCCGTTCTGCGGTTTCTTCTTTGATGTGCGCCGTGCCCGGAACAATACGGCGGTCGCTTTCGACTAATAAAATAATTTTAGTGAAGACGTCGTAACGCATTGTTGGCGATCGTTCGGCAACTAATTCAGTAGCTAAACCGCTTTCAATAATTGCATGTTTAATATCTTGCCCGATGCTTTGCTGATTTTTTGCCAAGTTTGGCTCATAACCGTTATTCAACGAAAAATCACGATCGGTAATGAGCAAATCAAAATACTTATCCAGCATAAAGCTGCTCCCATTCTTGAAGTTGTGCAGGCGTCATCGGCTGCGAATTATAGATTGATACCGATTGAATATTATTACTATTATCAATATTTTGTGATTTACTGTTCTGAATCTCTTTTGATAAACCACCGTGATCGATATCACGAACAATAGTACTTGTAATCGGTGATTTTGTAGTGCTAACGGGAGATTGCTCGGGCGCGTCGATTTTTTCGTATTCAAGTAATTCAATATTGACGCCCGGGATATAATTTAAGCCGTCGATAATTGTATTAATAACAGCTATTCCCGTGTTTTTTACTGTTTTCCACGTATTAGTAAACATTTTTACTAACGCGTCGCCAATTTTTGAAAATGAATCGATAAATGAAAAATCGGTAAAAAATGCAATAAAGCTATCCCACGCATTTGTTAACCACTCAACCACATTAACAAACGCATTGCCAATACCTCTCCAGATACCACAAACAAAATCAAATAAAACTTGAAACCCCTTAATCAACGCTTGAATTATCCAAGTGTCCTTAATGCTATCCCAAAATTGCATTATCCAATTAATACACCACTTTATACCCGCCATTATTTCATCTCTGAAATACCAAACAATTGCAACAAGTGCGATTATCCCTAGTATAATTAAGCCCCATGGTGTAAATAACAACATGACCGCTTTTGATAGCTTTGTGAATATCCCGGTCATCATTTGTAAACCAATTAGCGCACTACGTACATATTTAACAGCAATAGATATACCAACTAATGTAAGTCTAAATAGTTTTAAAATTTGAATTGATGAAACCACGACAAATTTAAATAAATTAAAGACTGCAATTAGCATACTAATAGAGCCCGACAATATAGATATAACAGCAGAAATACCTGCAAATCCGAGCAATCCGACCACAACAATGCCGATCCATTTTGCGATGTTTGGGAACATTTCAAGCCAATGAGCAAACCGTTTAATCAATTGACTAATAGTATCCATAACAGGCATTAAAACCGGTAGCAACGCCCGCCCGATAGACTCTTTAATATTCATAAACTGTGCATTAATGCGCTCCAGCGGTTTAACATTACCCTGCGCCATTTTTTGCATCAGTTTAAAGTTTTGACCTTTTCCGATTTCTTTAACATGTTGATTTAATTCATCTGAGTTATTCGCCAAGGTTTTTACAATATCAGCACCGGCACCAAGGGCTTTATCTAATAACTCCTGCGCTTTAATGTTCTTTGATAAATCCTTGCCAAATTTACCTTGGATTTTTGCAATAATTTCAGGCATTGATAGCATTTTGCCGTTAGCATCAGCAAACGATAGTCCGAGTTCTTTTCCCGCTTTGCCTAAATTTTTGTACAGTGCGGCATATGACCCCGCCGCACCCGCACCAAGGCTTTTACTTGCCATGCTTAGAACGACGGCCTGCTCCGACATGCTTACGCCGTTGTTGGCGGCGGTACCTTTGGTTTTTTGCATCATGCTTTGCAGTTGCTGAGTTGACACGTTAAAATTATTTTTGGCATATGCAGCGATCCCGGCGGCGTGCCGGGCAAAATTTAACTGGCCAATTTTATTAACTGTTCCTTTGTAGCTAGCTGCCATTTGCTCAATGTATGCGGTTGATGTATCCACGCTTTCGCCGGTAGCTTTTGACAGCATATTCATAGCAGCTACGGCCTGAGGCACATCTGCCTCACTAATACCCGATAACGCCCCCTTGATTGATGATGCTGAGTTAACAAAATCAAGGGCACTTGTGCCATATTCAGCACGGAACTTCTTAGCTGCTATGCGCAGTTCATTAATTGACGAAACACCGCCCAAACTAGCGTTTTTTAATGCTCTATCCATCTCTTCGGCGGGCGAGAGTAAACCGGTAATACTTTTAGCAACGGCAAAAAGGGCAATGCTGCCGCCACCAATTTTTTTAAATGAGCTGGCAGCAGTCGCGTTAAATGACTTAAATTGCGATTGTACGCGTTTAAGCGGTGCTGTTACGCGATCAGTTAATTTAATTGTAAAATCTAATGATGATGACATTTATTACTTAACACCTTTAAAAGCTTTGCCGATACCGTTTGCCACTGCTGCCGCTTGCACCTCTGCTAAATGATTATCAAGCCATGCCGCACGGGCGAGATTTTCGCTACTATCATCTTCACCCGGCAGATAGTAGCGTCGTAAAATCAATAATTGTTCTAGCGAATTTTTCTCAATTCTACTTACTCGCCGATTTAGTTTTTTACTTCAATTTCCAAATCTGGCGCGTATTGTTTGATAACTTTTTCAATAATCTGTAATGCTGCCCCGACATGGTTTTCTAAAATTTCGTTTAACTTCTCTTTATCTTCTGCTAACACAGTACGACGTAAAAAGTTAGTTGCGGGTGCGATTTTGTCGTTCATCGTGATATCGTTGATATACGTGTTGTAAGCCAATTTTGTTGGTTCAAAAGTAATATCTGTGCCATTAATTGTTAGTGTGATTTTCATGTTGTACCTCTTTTATTGTTTCTACTAAAGTGTTATGCCTCAGCGCACAATCGATATAAATGCTGCGCCATTCAATTAATGCGTTTTGTATTGCCAAGGCTGTGTTGTTCTCAATTTTCGGCAATATTTCAACGCACTTCGTTAATGTGTTTTGTTGATAAAATTTGCTCGTAATCTGCTGTTTGTTTGTTGAACAGCTCGACAAAATCACGACTAATGCAATTGCTATTAACAGCATCGCTAATGGTCTGCGCTTTCTTGTTATTTTGTCGTTCATACGTTTTTACCTGCTGTAGTTTAGTTTCTAGCTCTTGCGATTTATTATTAATAACTGATTGTTGTCGCTTTGCCTCAAAATTCAGCTTGTTTATTTGTTTTAGTGATTTGCTATCATGTTGTAACGATGAAAAATAAATACCAAAACAAAAAATCAGTAATATAAATAAAGCAATAATCGCTAGCCTGTATTTACTCATTTAAACCCCAACGAGCTTTAACTACCCGGACGTCAATGTGGGTAAATGTGATATATCGACCAAGTCCGAACTTATCCGGGTATTTTGATTCTAAATAATCGGCCACAGCTTTCGGTTCAACACCTTTAACTTTGATATCAGCCGCATTACCTAGCACGTGCTGACTGTGCTGTTTTCCGCCTACTGCGTGATTGTGCTGCTTGCAACGGCAACCGCTACTAATAAAGACGGGTTCATCAAAATGATTTCTAACATCTTCCAAAACTTCAACAAGTAACGGATTGACATCATCAAAGCCGCAACCGCATTTACATGCAAATTCTGAGCGTTTAAAGTGTTCTGACAAGTTCATCAATTTTTATCCTTTTGTTTTCTTATCAATATAAGTAATAACTACCCACTCTATGAGCGAATGCCCCAAAATCCCTAGTAAAGCCGCAGCTCCAACAATAACAAGCTGAGAGGCTGCAGGGTGGGGGATCATGATTAACCCGGCTATCAGTGATGACCCCGTCCCAAGCAATGACCGGCCGATCACTTTGCGCCATGTAATCGCCTCATCACCAGCTAGCAGCTTAGCCATACCAAGCATAAAGCCCACTAGTCCAATTTTTACTAATAGTGAATCTTCATTAGTCATTGTAAAAATCCATTAATAATTTAATAAATTGCGCGTATCAGTTGCTGACAAATAAGGCACGCCGTTAATACTCACAAAATCCGGCGATGTCACCATATAATCGATAGTATGCGTAGTTTCATCATCCCCGCTTTTGTCTGCATTTAACAAATCCGAAATTTTTAGCTTGCAGCCGAACGCCTCTATTTTTTGTGATTCGTCGCCCGTATCTGCATAAAACATAAAATCAGATGCGGGCATAGCACGAAACGACCCAAAACTTCTAGCTATCGCTACCAACTTATTAAAATACTTACTAGTCAACGTGATAGAGCCTTCCGCTGTTACCGATCCTGCTATATGCCCATCTGGCACGCCGTTAGTTGACGCAACGGCGCTATTATCAGTGATAGTTAACGTCACACTTTTGACTTGAATTAATTCGCCACCAAAATTGACGTCAAACGATTTACCCGTAATTCTTGAACCCATTTAATTACTCCTATTGGTCTAATGACGCATCAAGCATTAAGCTGATGGTTATCTGCATCGGAATATCACGCGTGCGAACAACTACATAAATATCAACTGTTTTGGGTGTCTTCCACGTGATTACAATGTCGCCATCTTTTGGCTTTTTAACTTCACCCGGGAACTCGATGCCGTTTATTTGCGATGTGATAGACATTTCACGCATCGGCTTAGCAAAGTATTGCTGATGTACCGCTATCGAATTAGCCGAACTATTGAATGATGCATCTGCAATTTTAGCGATTGCTAATAATCGAATTTTACGGGCGACTTTATCGATAACGCGTACTGTCTCTGCTGATTGATAATCACCACCCTCAACGTCTAGCGTTCTATCATCAGCCCAATAAATACCGTCATAATCCGGATACCACATTGGCACGCTGTAACGGTTTGCGTTTAATGTTTGCAAGGTCGCTAATGGCAATTCAACACCGGCAGAATCAACGGGCAGGGTGTCACGCCCTAAATTACTTACAGCGCCAGTTTTAACGCGTGCCAGCGCATCGGCGATAGTTACCGATCGGTTACATGAACGGCCTGCATTAACAAAAGGCTCATTACCCCAGATCATTGGGATCAATGTAATTGCATATTCAGCGATACCGTTTTGCAATGTAGCTAATCGTGATTCATATTTTGCCCACGTTTCGTTAGCCTGTAGCCCCTCAATACCCAAAATAAATCGAACCCAACGTCCATATTTGGCAATTAAATTTTTACGCAACGTAATGGCTTTGTTGATTTCTGCTTTGGTATTGATATTTTCAGCATAAACAACAGCTTCAAACGATCCGATTTTTTGGGCTTGCATTACCGCATCAGTCCAATCTTGACCATCGTTTAAAATAGCAATACTGGCAAACCAATTTTGACCGGCATTTTCTAATGCAGCTAATACACCTTTTTTTAGTGCACTGTCATCATTGCCAAGTGCACTGTTAAAATCAGTCTGAGCATTAACCGATATAATTTGCCCTTTGTTTTTATTTGCATTGCCGATAAATAAAAATCGTCGCTCCACTTCATCTGTTTCACCTTGCAACAAATTAAGTTGATTAATTGTAATTGTTGGCCAAGTCATTTAATTTTTACCTCGTTTTATGTTTTGGGCTTTTACATCCCAGCCAAAGCTAATATTTTTAAGTTGCCGTTCTAATATTTTGGAAAATTCGTTATCAGTTATACCCATAAACGCACGGCTAGGGATTTTTACTGACCAAAATTGCTTAACTAGCTCATCGACCATTCTTTTTATTACTACGCCCGCCTGTGCCTTTGAATAATTTTCACGAAGCCATTTAACCGACGATTTAACTTCTTTTCCGTTTCTTGAGTGCGTATGTCCCAGTTCTCTTAACTTCTTGATTTGTTGTTTTGTAATCGAACCCTTTTTTTTGTTATTAGATTGCTTTTTAAACTGTTTAGCATTTTGTCGAATTGTTCGCCCATTTTGTTGCACATCAGCAACTACACCGATTGGGATATTTTTATCCGACGTGCTTTTATAATGTCCTTTAAAATAGAGTTTCACAGCTTCAATCGCCGGCATTTCTCTAACCACTATATGTTTAGCTATTTTTTTCAAAAGCGGTCTTTTACGCTTGCCTTTTCTCTCTTTAAAACCAGAACCGTTAAAGTCTTTCTGTTCTTTAATATTCCGTTTTATTGCCGGAATCATGCCCAACTTTGCTATACGCCACAAAAGACGTTGTTTTTTCTTGGGTGGCATCTCAAGCTTTTTAATAGCTTCTTGTAACTCTTTTAGTTGAGCTTTGTTTAATTCGCCACTAATTCGCATTAATATTCACCTGCTCCGGATGTGTCCAAACACTAGCAGCACCCAATTTATAACGCTTACCCTTATATGGTATTGATCCGCTTTCATCTTCGATCAACGTGATATCTTCTGATAAAGGTACAGCAATCATTAAGTAAGCGGTTTGTTCGTCATTTTCTGATACATCAATATCAGGATTAACATTATCGAATTGCGCATCGTCCCGGTTTTTACTTTCAAGCCAACACATGACTAACGCAAACACTAAGCACGGGTCGTATACCCGGTACGGGAATTCGTCAAATGTTATTACCGCGTCGTATTTCAGTTTTGCGCATAAAAGTTGCTCAGTCGGCTGTTTTGTTACTAATTTAAATACGCGATCAATTTCTAAATTGTCCATAAATGAGCTGAACGTCAAACCATTGTGACTGCGTGGTTTAAGGTTATCGACTAAGTGTTTGGTTAATTCCGTTAATAAACTCATATTAATTCCACCGAACTACGACGATAGCCCAAAATGGCTCTAATCGCTCTTGTACCCTCTGCTAACAATTTGCTTTCCATTTCGTTTTGATTTGCGTCAATTTGTTGTTTAACATTTGAAATCGCCACAAACTCACCGATTAAATCCGCCTTGGCTCGCGAATAAACTGCCTTTTTATACAGTGCCATAACACTATTTATACCGTCCGAACTAATTCCGTTAATGCCATTTACTGCATAGATGCCGTTGGCAATATGTTTGGTTTTAAATCGCTCTAACGAGATATTAACCTCGCTAATTGCTGTTAATAACGCATCTCTGATTAAATCCGCACTAATTGCCGCCGTAATACTGCGTGACTTTTGAAAGTCGGCAATATTGATATCTGGCCAAAAACCATCATTCTGGATAATGATTTCTTGGTAATCGATTTCTAAACCGTTAAACATGACTATCCTTAAAAAAAGCGCCCGTTCAGGATTTGAAAAGATGATTTAGAAAATCTCTTTTTTCATCCTGTGGGCGCTGGCTCGCTGTGTAGTCTGGATCGGGTAACGCCCGAATTCGGCTGGCAATGCTAGCTCGCATAGTTTTAACTTGTGCATGCACATGCATAGCTTCAGCCTGTGCCAATAATTGATCCGCTTTTTCCAATACTTCTATATCATCAACCGCCGTGGCGCGGGGTTGTCCGCTTTCGTCACGTAAAACAAACAGCCCGGCAAATTTAAACCATTTGCTTTTTATTTTTTCATGTATGCGCCATTCATAAGCTACTTTGTTAAAAATCATTGAAAAATACGGCTCAATAGCATTCCCTTGCTCCGCTTGCTGTTCTGCCCAAGCATAAATCTGATCGGCAACAAACGCAGGGAAATGGCTTTTTATATTGTCAGGGGTTGGTTGATTTTGTTTTATAGCAATAAATGCCCATTTGATTGCCAAATCAAACTCACCAACATCAAATAACCAGACAATGCAATAACTTAAAATTGGATTTCGATAAGCTTCCCCCTGCTCAATGTAGCTTTGAGCATAAGGTTGCCAACGCGGTAGTAGTACGTTGCGCTTTTCTTCAATCCGCTCTTTAATGGTTGGCAGCAATCGTAAATACTGGACATCTTTTTTTAGTGCTTCATTTAAAACATGCAAACTAAGTGATGACGAACAAACCGCCGCTTGTGGTTGCATTTCGTTTAATGTTTGCACTTTGGCTCGATGTCTTTGCATTGGTGATAACATGCCAACCCTCTTTTTTACAGCTGATTAACTTCCGCCGATTGCTCGCCCTCGATTGTGACAGCGTTTTCATCAATTGCGGCATACAGTTCAGGTATTTCTAGCGCATAGCCTTCCATTCGCCAGTATTTGCTTTCGAACGCCTCGCGATCTTGAACATCTTCGGCAGCACGTCGGCGAGTATTACGCTGCGTATAAATGTGTAAATTTTGTAATGTAGTGACAACCATACGCTTGCCTGGCATGAATGGCGGGATATATGCCGGCATGCCTGCTACAGAATCAGATAGTAACTGGGCGGCTATTTTTTCAGTTGGTTTATCAGCTTGCTGATATAGTCGGAATGATTCAGCAGCAACCAGATCCGTACCAACTAACACAACTAGGCGAGGATCAAAACGGAACTCTGGGCGAATGCTGTTTTTTAGATCTGACGCCATCGCATCTAATGATTTATAATCACCATTTTTACCTAAAGTGACAGATTCTGTCAGAACTTGCTTACCCTCTTGCCACTCTTTCGCAATTTGATGCCACCCCTTATTAACATCCTCCCCGTTAGGATGTTTATCAGGATCTGTTTCATCGGCAATGTGTGTACCGTTAAAGCCGATGCGTAGCATATCTAACCCAAAGGACTGCTCGATAAATGTTTGCACCAAGCGAAAGAATTCATTTTCAGCCCCCGAATTTCCCCACTGACTGAGTAGCTCCCAGGTCAGCACTGCGCAAGAATCCGTTTTTGATAATTTGTAGGTATTACCCTCAATGCCTACCTTACGACTAAAACGGGCATCTTTTTTACGGCCTGTGTATAATTGTGATACACCTGTTCGAACAACTTGCCCTACAATTTGATCGACATCTGCGCAGTAGATTTTTGATAAAAATTCAACCTGATGCATGATCGCTTGTCGTAGTCGTGTTTCTTGGGGCGGAGTTAATGAAAACAACTTCTTAACATCAGCACGGTTACTAGCTAATGAAAAATTATGTATATATTTTGCCAGCGCTTGCTCGGCATTTTGATTTAGCATATATAATCCTGTTTTACCTGTGATTGTGATACTTTATTGGATAAACCTGTTAAAACCGGCATTTAAACAAACATGTTTAAATCAGCGCCAACCGTAGGCTTTAGGTCTGGGGTTGGTGTTGAGCTAAATGTCATTGCTCGACTGAATTTTTTTTCTAAAGCATCGAATTTTTTTGTTAGCTCAATATTTGCTTTTTTTAAAGCGGTAAATTCCTCTTTAGATACTTCGCCGGTTACTTCTTCTGCGACGGTTTCGGCTTGTTTTGATGTTTCACTAGCCAAATCAGCTAATTCTTCGGCTATCTTTTCGGCCTTTTCCGTATTTTTTTCGGCTAATGAAGCTTCTAGCTCTTCAATTTTTTGAGCTTGAGCCGCTAGCTGTTCTTTTAGTTCTTGAATTTCTTCTTCTGTCATTGTGTTTGATCCCGTGTTTGGTTGTTCAGTAGATAAACTAAATTCGTGTAGTCCCGTGTGTGTGTTTCCGCGTTCCTTACTAAATTTCAGTTGTGATATTCCCGGTAATGCGGGCTGATCAGTAACAGCTAATCCAGTTAAATAAAACTGACCAACATCGGGAAAGTCGGATGTAATCTCAACGGAGCAAAATAGCTTTTGATTGTCGTCGTTTAATGCTAATAAAAATTTATTTGCCGCTAATTTTGCATACAGTTTTAGCTTACCGTCTTCTTCTTCGGTTTTCAGTTCTAGCACTAAACCTAGATTTGACTGGTACACACGTTCTAAGGGGTGGTTGTGCTCATTCCAAATGACCGCGCTATAAAAATCTGAGTTGTAATTTTGTGCAGCGCCGGCTAACCATTCTCGCATCATTTCCCGCCCATCTACTGAGCGCCCCTCTGTTGCGATACATAACCAATCACTTTCTTTTAATTCTTTTGCCATTGCTAGGATAACGTCAATTAATCTTATAGCTAGATTAAAATGATTTTAGTGTGTTTGCACGCTGACCATTTCGGATATAACCCTATAACCGAAATGGGCTTGATGCGAGTTTAGCGGATAACAACGACAATAACCGCATGAAACGATATAACCCTGAGATTAAACGAGCGGCGTATACGTTATATTTAAAACGTTATACACCCAAAGAGATAGCCAAAGCGTTAAATCTGCCGAATGCGCGGATCGTATACTACTGGGCTGAAAAGCACTGTTGGGCGTCAATGTTAAAAGAGGAGGCGGTCGAAGATGCTATAGATCGACGCCTTGCTTTGTTAATAGAGCGAGACAATAAAAATCAATTAGAATTAGATGAAATTGAACGATTAATTGAACAGCAATGTAAATTAATTCGAGCAAAACAAAAAACCGCACCGGTTTATCATGTTGATGAAACAAGCAACAGCGAACAGCAAAGTAATGGATCTGACAAGCAAACTAAAAAGCGCAAGAAACCTAAAAAGAATGATATTTCACATCTAACAAAAGATGATTTTAACAGGGTAGCTAGTGAAATTTTATATAAACATCAGCTATACGTTAGAGATAACCTTGGCGAAGCAAGGCGGCGATTTATTCTAAAAAGTCGGCAGATCGGATTTACCTTTTATTTTGCATTTGAAGCATTTGAAGACGCAGTATTAACAGGTAATAACCAAATATTTGTATCATCATCAAAACCGCAAGCCCGTGTTTTTGCTATGTACATAAAAAAAATAGCGGAGCAGTTTTTTGATGTGCAGTTAAAAGGCGGGGATCTAATTACACTAAGTAATCACGCTAATTTAATTTTATGCGCCAATAATGTGTCAACAGCACAAAGCTATGCCGGTAATGTCTATTTTGATGAGGTTTTTTGGATGTCTAAATTTTCCGATCTGTATACTGCTGCATCGGGAATGGCGACACAAAAACAATACCGGGAAACGCTATTTTCAACACCGAGCACAAAAACACATCCGGCATATAAAAAATGGGTAGGGGAAGAATGGAAAGATGGAGATCAAAAGCGTAAAGATATTGAATTTCCAAGTGATGAATCGTTACGCATGAATGGCACGGTTTGCCCTGATAAATTTTGGCGGTTACTGATTACATTAGAAGACGCAATAGCGCAAGGCTTTGATTTGGCTGATATTGATGATATACGTGAATCTAAAAGCGCCGAAGCGTTTAATATTCTATATTGCTGTAAATTTGCTGACAGTGGCAGAAGCGTATTTAATTTTGATAAATTACAAAAATGTGTTACTGATTCGGCGTTGTGGCAAGATTTCGATGCTAATGCCGATCGGCCATTCGGCAATAGGGAGGTTTGGGCAGGTTTTGACCCAAGCCGTACGCGAGATAATGCAACATTTGCCATTGTAGCGCCGCCATTGCATGAACTGGAAAAATTCAGAGTATTAGAAATTTATCAGTGGAAAGGTCTTAATTTTAAACACATGGCCAACAAAATAAAAGAAATTAAATCTAAGTACAGAATGACCTACATCGGGGTAGATATCACTGGGATCGGGTACGGTGTTTATGAGCATTTACAGACGTTTGCACTGCGTGAAACCGTACCCATTCATTACGATGTAAGAACAAAAAATCAATTGGTTTTAAAAATGATTGATGTTGTTGAAAGTGGGCGCATAGAGTGGGGCGAGGAACTAAACGCGTTAAATGCGTCCTTTTTATCTATTGAGCAAGTTGCAACACCAAAGTCAAACATGATCACTTACGCCGCTAGCCGTTCCGAATCAACAGGTCACGCCGACGATTTTTTTGCAATTGCCCACGCTGTTTATCGCGAACCGCTCAACACAAATAAAAAGCAATCAAAATGGATAATATAAAATGAAAAATTTTTTACAAAAATTCAAACGAACACCGAGCCAAACTAATACAAAAAAAATGAGTGTGATCACATTTGAGCAACCCGAGACGGTACTTACCGACTTAACTTATTATCAAAGTGTGCGCAATGAATACGAAAGCGAATGCTACACAACACCCGTAGATAGATTAGCATTATCACAATTACCCAGCATCAACTCGCAACACGGCGGCATTGTTTATGCTCGTCGAAACATGTTATTAAGTACCTTTATTGGTGGCGGACTCAGCTACCAACATGCGTTAGAGTGCTTTTTAAATCTGATTGTGTTTGGTGATTTACCATTATTAAAACGCCGCAATATTTTTGGCCAAGTTACCGAATTATACCCGCTCATGTCGCTTTACTTTAGAGTAAAAAAAGATGCTACTGAAACACAAATCGGCGGATATGTATTACCACAAAAAAACGGCTCAATTACATATGATCCAGGCGATGTAATTTATATTCGCCAACCAGACACTACCCAGCGCATTTATGGACTACCGGATTATATGGGTGGCGTAAATAGTGCAATGCTCAATAGCGAATCCACAATGTTCAGACGAAGATATTATAATAACGGCGCGCACATGGGTTACATTTTTTACGCAACTGATCCAAATTTAAGCGACGAACTGGAAGAAGAAATAAAAGAAAAAATTGCAAAAAGTAAAGGTGTTGGCAACTTCCGCAGTATGTTTATCAATATACCGAACGGCAGCCCAGACGGTGTAAAACTGATCCCGGTTGGCGACATGAGCGCAAAAGATGAATTTGCTAACATTAAGACGATTTCATCACAAGATTTATTAAATGCGCACAGATACCCGGCGGGGCTGGCTGGTGTTGTTGCTCAGAACGGTAGTAATAATGGTGATATTGATAAATTACGTAAAAATTACATGGCGACAGAGACGAAAGTACTGCAAGATCTAATTACTGAAACTATAAACCATGATGAAGATATCCAACGTTCACCATTTAAAGATAAATTGTTGTTAAAATTCGAAAAAATAGCACCATTAACAAGTGAGTAAATAGAAAATTATGATATAATAGGCTTGTGTGTAGATATGAGGTAATAACATGAGCCGAACCCCTTTATTACTTTGCCCCGAATGCGGCCAAAAAGCCGTAATTACAAAAACCGCAAGAACCCACAAATTGCTAAATTATCAATATTGTTCATGTTCAGATCCGGAATGTGGCTTGACGTTTAGAATTAAATCGGAATTTGATAGAGTGTTAAGTCCAAGCGCGAAAGGGCTAGATAGATTAAATGCGTATTTAGCCAGCCGAGGTAATCAACTGGCTTTTGATGTGATTAATCCTGCTTAGTTTTGGTTTTGTCAATATCTTTCATTTTTAATAATATTTCATGCAACAAACATAAGCCGATTTTCATATCATTTTTTGATAATTCAACATCAATCATTAATTTGTTTAAAAATTCGGCCTGTTCTAGCTTAATGCTATTTATTGTTATTTGATCCATTTTTTCATCCTTTAATAACTGTACATAAATACAGTATATTTATACAGCTATCACTTGGCAAGAAAAAATTAAAAAAATGTGATCAATGTCTAACTATCTGATTTTTATTACATAAAACCATATAAAGCATTTGGCGGTAAACTGAGCAAAATTGAGTTTACCACCAAAAAAAAATTCACTCAGTTTATTCATATTGTTCTATTACTGAATGCAACAAATCCGCAATACAGCAAATTATAACCATAAAATCGGTGGGGGTTGAATGTGCATTGATGCAATTACGGGCGATTGTTTCGGCTTGTTCGATTTTTGCAAAATTATTTAGATGGATGATAACGTTTTCTGATGTGTCAACTGTTGTAAGTTGGTTAAAGTTTTTCATGATTAATACCCTGTAAATTAAGTATATTGAATCACAACCAAACCCGCTAAAATTTGGAGGTGAACTAAGCAAGGTTAGCAGACCGCTTTACAGGGAAGACGGCGAGCCTTTCGGCTCCCTCACTTAGCCCACCATTGAAAAGGCGTAGCTAGGCTTTAAGCATAAAAATACCGCTTTGAGCGGTTATGCTCCCCATAAAGTTGCAAGCTGCTAAACTTGGCGCTAGATTTTGCTAGTGCGTTTTTACTATATATCGATTTTAGTTTTATTGTCAACATGTGTATTTATCCTGATTTATCCAAACGGTATACAATCCTGAAAGTTTTTTACAAAATGTAGCTTTGGTTTTATAAATGTAACGTAAAACTATTAATCTTTAATATTAAAAGCATTTTCTAAATCCAGTTTTAGCTCTAATGTGCTTGAATAATAATTATCACCAGAATATCCGCAGGCTTTAGCTATAATCCTTTTGATTTCAGGTGAGACATGATTTTGATAGCCAATGTAATTAATCAATTGTCCCGTTCTGACTAAATCAAGTAAATTATCGATAGGATTGATAATATCTAACCAATTTTCAAATTGATTGACACAGCGAAATAAAACAATTCCTATTGAATAAATATCGCTTAAATAATTACAAGGCGTTGGTGAGCAAAGAAATTCAGGCGGCTTATAAGATAGAAGCGCCTTTTGTTTATTTTTATCGTAAATAAATGGTGTAAATAATAAATGATAATCTGATAATTTTACCCGCTCATGGGAAAATAAAATATTATCTGTTGTGATATTTTTATGAATAATATTGTAATTATGGGTATGATTTAACCCTTGTAATGCCTTACAAAGAATTTTTATTGATTTTCTTACGGATATATTTTTTTGTGAAAAAGCATTTTCTAAGCTTTTTAATTCAACAAAATCATAGTCCATAACTAAATAAAGATACTTAGAAAATCCATAATATGTTGTACCAATCTCATCAATTTTTATAATATTTTTATGCTTTGTGACGATGTCAATTTTATTATCATAAAAATATTCCATTATGTTATCCACATTAAATTTTTCTAAGTTATAGAGAAGAATGGTTTTAGATGTTCCATCATCCCTATTTCTTGCAATAAAAATCTGATTGGCAGAGAAAATATTTTTTAAATAAGATATGAAATATTTTTCAAGATTAGGAAAAATAACAAATTCTTTCATATTAAAAACTCCTTTCAATATCGTTTGGAAAGAACATCGTTTTAGGTGTGGCTTTTAATAAAAGCTCAACAGCTAATACTTTGGAATGGGTTAAAACTTTGTTCAATAGTTTTTGTTCATCTATATCTAAAATCAAATTACGACTATTTTTACAAAGCATATTTTTTATTCTTGAACGTTTTATTTGAACTCCACAATGTTCGGATGTGTAAGCAGGTAGATCTACATAAATGAGCTCGTCATCTATTATTTTTATTAGTAAGTCCTCTCTAAAACTAACTATTTTTCCAGCCAAAATGGCATCAATATGAGGTGGTTTAAATAAAATATTCCTTTTTTGGAGTTCTTTTTTGATTTTTTGACGCCGATCGTACTCTGGTGATTTTTTAACCTGCGTACAGTTATTGACAGAACTCCAAGGAGCGCTGTCGCGCTTATTTTTAGAGACAATAGCCCACTTTATTAAACGAGTGCATATAAAAGAAGCCATGCCAATAATCGGGGAAAATACCCCTTTAATCTTTTTGACGTCCTCCTCAAATTGATTTTGCGCCTCTTCGTACGAAATCCTTACCCGTAAGTCTTTACGTTGCACCATAGCCCCGCCTTGTAACTGAGTGTAAGCAGCCCAATCGCCTGCATCGGCTGCGGCAAGCACTGGGTCGATTGTAGGGCTTTCGACTTTTTGACTGCCGAGCCTGCGGAGTTCACGCCACACAGTCACCGGCGCGCCGCCGATTTGCTGGAATTGACGAATACCCCAACGGCTAGCCCAAGCGGTCACATTTTTGGCCATTTCTTTTAAGTTTTGCCCGGTTTCGTCATCGACCTCGTCGTCAAGTTGATAACCGTCAATATTTTTAGAGATATATTTGGCAATGTAGCCCGTTGCCGAGCCTTTCTCTTTTTCGATATTTTCAAACTTAAAGCGAGCGTACTGCGCACCTTGTTCGCTGCCGTCTTCTTCTAATGCATAAGTTTGCATAATTTCATAAACTTGCTGTTTGTGTTCTGGTAGCATAAAAACCAAAATATGCCAATGCGGCGTGCCGTCATGATGCGGTTCGGCAACTCTAAACCCAAAAACTTTTATACGCTCTCTGTTCAGTTTTGCCCGGATTTTTGCCCATGCGCTACATAAATAACGCTGTGTGTCCCGTGGTGTGCAGCCGTTCCAGTTTTTGACAAACCCACCTTTGGCATGTACGGAGTGATATTTTGACGGCGCAGTCAATGTTATAAATGCTCCTTCATAGCCGAATTCATCCGCAATATCTTCAAACCCACGCATACGGACCATTAATTCGCAACGGCGAATAGCAGGGTTGGCATTGGATTTATCGACCTGTAAAACAAGTTCAAATTGCTCGCCTGTTTCAGTATTTTCTATACATTGATTTTTGAGCCATTCCCGATTTTTCCTTTTTTGCTCTTTCCATTCACCCACGCAAGTACGGCTTGCGTATGGACTAGCGTGCTTTTGCACTTGCCCAGCAGCAATGGCTAAATGCTCACGTTGAAAACCCCATTTCCGCTTTAATCTGCTTTGCCACCATTTGTTATCTGATAATTTTGCCAAAGCGATAACAATTTGCTGTTCGTTGATTTCACCTTTCTTATAATCGGCGTAGTAAGGTGCTGTAATTTTTAACGGTTTGAGTTGCTCTAATGCAAATTTATAGATAGCTAATTCGTGGCTATTTTCACCCGCACAACTTAACTTAAATTCGTCGGTTTCTAAAAACTTGATAATTAGATTGTGCATATAGCCGGCAATCTTTCCGGCAAGCTCTTCAACGTCGATTTTGTCTAAAGTTGGTAATATCGATAGCTGTTTATAGAATTCCTGTACAATCAGGCTTTTTCCTGCATTTTCGATTGCGTATTGCTGCTGCACTTCGGTGCAACGAATTAGCCCGCAGGTGCGTAAATAGGTATTAGCAACTTTTGAGCCTTTTTCTTGATATATTGTTAAGTATTTTCTAGCGAAGTACCTGCCAATAAACAAAGGGGAATCACTAAAATACGGGTGAAAATAATCATACTCATGCGGTATGTGCTCCCATAACGGGCGCTCAATAATAGTCAATTCTTTGGGTGGTCTGCGACTGGTTGCGTATTGCGATTTTGGCTGAATGTGCTTTGTTGGTAAAAACTTGCCGATCGTGTCGTAAAAATCACGCATAGCTAAAAACAGGGCAGATTTAGCCCTGTGATTTAATGTTGGTAGGTTTTGCGTGATTGTGGTCATGTTGCTAGCTACGTTTTTTATTACGATTTTTCCGTGCTACCCGGCGAGCTTTTGCTATACCTGTGGGCGTGTGTGCGGTTTTATTTTTGCCTTTGCCTTTTTTCAATTTCTGCGGTTGCATACCAACCGCTAAACGATCCTGGAATGAATTAGCTGAGCGTAATAAATATTTACGTATATAGTTCAACATTGTTATATCTCCAATTTGATGGTGGTTGTTAAATCATATCCGGCGTTAACACGCCAATAATTTCTTTTGCAGACTTTCGATTGCCATTTGCCGCAACTGACCGCGGGGCGTCGATTGAGTGAAGTTTAAAACGGTGGAATATGTCACGCGTGGCACTATTGTCGCAGTTTGAAATAATTGCGGTTGCGCCTCGTGAAACGGCATCATACAAACAGTTAGCCAATAGCTCGGTGTCTGAGTAACAAAAACCTGACGGCGTATAACCAACAAAGCTATCTTTATGTTTAGTTAGATATGGCGGATCGCAATAGATAACCGATCCGGCACCCGCCAGCCCAATCGTTTGCGTGAAATCACAGCAGAGTAAAGAGACATCGGAATAAAGTAATTTATTACTAAAATTAATCATTTCCGCACCCGGAAAATAAATATTTTTATGTTTTCCTTTCGGGACATTAAATTCCCCTTTTTTGTTATAACGGCACATCCCGTTAAATCCATGTCGATTTAAATAGATAAACTGAGCCGCTAACTTTACCGTCCCCCTAAATTTTGGGTGATTAAATTGATTTCGAATATCGTAAAAATCATTTTCTGTATCAAATAACTCTTTAGTCGTGTTATATAGCTTTGCTAAATCATATTTTAGCCACGAATATATATTGATTAAATCGTGACTACTATCAGCCAAAATATAGCTTTTAGCTGATACATTAATAAAAACATTGCCTGCGCCGACAAAAGGTTCAATGAATTGACAATCTTTTGGGAAGTGAGGCAATAACTTATCTATAATTCGGCCTTTACCTCCCGGCCATTTTAAAAAGGACTTTTCTACACACATTTTTTTGAACCTTAAAGATTTGGGGCTAATCGCCCCGATTGATTATTGATTTATTCTGCTTCGACTTCTTTGATTTCAAACTCAAGAATATCTGTGTAGTTATTAACCGCGGAATCATATAAACCGATTGCTTCACAAACAATCGCATCGCTACCGCTCGCAATAGCAAAGATTGTTGCACACTTTAATTCTTTTGCTCGCTCTTTAGAGATGCTCATTACTCGCACGCCATACCCCGCAATTAACTCAAACTGATGATCATCTATATTTATAACTTTAATTGTTTTGCAAGATTTATTTTCAAATTCACAAAGCATCTGCTTTTCTCCTTTATTTTTTGTTTTAAGTAGCGGTGTTTCACGCTGAAAACACCAAGATTTTTCAAAGTGATCCGCCAGTTCTTGCAGTTCCGCAAGTATGCGGACGTGCTGTGGGGTATAACCCATGGCGGATCGCAATTTATTTACTAACCCCATGCTTTACCTCGTGCTCTTCTTTTTGCTGACAATAAACACACAAACTACAACCCGGCACGGCGTCACGTCTTGCCTCCGGTATCGGCTCGCCACATTCACAGCAATAAAGTGATGATTTGCCGGTGTAAACCTTTGCACTTGCATTTTTCACAGCCGCGGCAGCAACTGTTTCAATGTGTGCTTGTGCGATATCTGCTAAATCTGCCATTAAATATTTTCCCGTTGTTGTGATCGAATGGCTTCGGCTTCTTGTTCTAGTAGCTCGGCAGATTCGGTCGGTGTTAAGTAGTTAGTGCGGATATGTGTAGCTAGTCGTTCCAGTTTTGCAGTGAATACATCACATAACCCGCTTTTAGTTTCGTCTTTAGCTTGCTTTAGGGCTTGCAATAATGCATCGTCTGATAATGTTGTCATGTCCATTTTTACCACCTGTATTTAGTTTCTTTTTTAAAATCTTCTTCTTCACATAGTGCGAATGCATCGATAATCGATTGCAACCTGCGCAAGCCTTTTTTTAAATCGTCGATCTCGTTATCTGTCAGATCGTCATATTGCATTTGCCACGCGTGAGTAAACTGACTATCTGCGTTGTAAATGGTTGTTGTACGCTGTTCGATGCCCGCTGCACTTAATAACAAACGCTTTTGACCCGGTTTTAAATTATTAAAAGCTGAACGGGCCAAGCTGCGCTTACCACTTAATATTTGGTGAAATTCACGCAAAAAACTGCGCGGCTCAATGGTTTGAGTGCTTTGTGCTACATTCATCTTCATCACCTATTAACGGCTGATGCAACTTAATTACTTGCCCGTTCGACTTTTCAACCCAGCCTTTTGGGTTGTGCATGTTGATTTGAATATCGACCGGGGTTGGTTGCTGCGTGGTCTGTTTTAAATAGAGTGAGTTAGCCATTGCTTAACCCTCAAAAATTAAATTGATTCTGGTTTTACTTTCAGATGCTGCACCCGCTGAGATATCAAACATATTGATCAGCGTTCGGGTGCGACTTGATTTTTCTGAAATAGGCTTCTTCTTGACCGGAAGTTCCCCTTTTTTGACATATTTTTTAACTGTTTCGACGGGTAAACCCGAAAGATCTGCATAGCGTTCGATAGTTACCCAAGGCCCAAATTTTAAAGTTATTGAAATTGGCTCGCTCATAGTGCATTATGTCCTTTTTTGGAATTATTGACCTTTATTGACCTTTATAAGTATCCGTTTCGGATTGTTTTATATATTACTATCCGAATTGGAGATATGTCAATACTCCGAATCGGATTTTTTTAAGTTTTACGGGTGATTTATGGATACTGAAAATGAATGCAAAAAAATAATAAATAGAATGGTTTTCGCCTATGGAGCAAAAACAGTTAAGTCACTAAGCGAACTACTTGGGACTACTGTCAGTGTTATAGGTAATAGAGTTGCAAGAAATTCGATTCCGTATGATTTAATAGTTAAATGCTCAATAGATACTGGTGCAGATTTGAAGTGGCTTTGCACGGGCGAGGGTGAACCAAATATCGACGGTATCAAAACGGAAAGAAAATCAATTGAACTATCAAGCGAAGCATTAGAAAAATTAGAACGAATTTCAGCACTTAAAAATAACGGTGCTATTACTGATGATGAGTATCAGTTATTGAAAGGTAGTATTTTTAAGAACTAAAGAGGAATGGAAAGCATGAAAAAAAAATTTACTTCTGGGCGTGTGCTTATCGCCAGTTTTTTAATTCTTATTTTTTGCGGAATGATGCCACACAAGAGTGATGGTCAACCTTATGCATTGGTTGCCCTGTTGATTGTTTCTTCTTTTTTGACCATGCTTACATCTTTTGTTCTATTTATCATAAAAATGGTGCGATTGGGTATAAAAAGAAATGATAAAAAATCAAACACTCAATCAACAATAACCAAAGTAGCCACAAAAAATAACGATTTAAAAATTTCTCAACCCTCAACATCGAACTCCAAGGGAGACATAAGCAATAACGAAGATGACGATCACTTATCAAGTGATTTGCCTTATAATATGAAAAATGGCATTGCACTGATTTGGCAAGGTATCACCAAGAAAGCATCTATTAAATTATATGACGAAACCAAAAGACGCAATGGCGTAATTACTCGACTAACCATTCATGATGACGGTGAATTCTATATTGATTTAACTGACGAAGATACTGGTGAGATACTCACAATAAAAGAAAAAGATATAACAACTCAGTTTGTAGTGGGATCTACAAGATATAATTTTATAGATTTATGTAGAAAAGTATTTAAATTAGATTTATCCGAAATGTTTGAGTATGTTAATGCGGTTAGAGAAGAAGCTAAACAACCAGAATTAATTACAACTTTTGACCCTGTTGTCATTACGTTTACTTATGAATCAAAGGAAAATGGCAAAACAAAACGAACGGTATCGGTAAGCAAGTATTATAAAAACAAATTGGGAGGGGATTACATAAGTGGTTATTGTCATCTTCGAAAAGAGGAACGCTTATTTAAAGCGAATAATATTAAGTCAAAAATATATACTGATGATGGTAAATCATACTTTTTCAACGAGTGGCTTGGAACTGTTTATAATTCAACTGAAGCACTAAAACAAAGCAAAGAACAAAGTGCAAATACCCAACAACCTGCCGCTAATAATAACGACCCGTTCGAACAATTAGAACGCTTAGCATCATTAAAAGAAAAGGGCATTATCACAGAAGAAGAATTCCAAGCACAAAAGGCTAAAATTCTGGGATGAGTGTACGTAAGCAATCTAACGGTAAGTGGCTGTTTGAAAAATATTTAGAGGGTGGCAGACGCATTCGTAAGACGTTCGCAACTAAAGGCGAAGCACTTGCCTATGAAAGCTATATCGAAGAACAAGCAGCCGCAAAGCCGTGGATTGCTGAAAAGCAGGATCGGCGGCGGTTGTCTGATTTGGTTAATACTTGGTATTTATCGCACGGCAAAACGTTAGAAGACGGTGAACGAGAAAAGCGAATACTTGATTTTATTTGTGAAAGCTTGGGCGATCCGCTTGCCGATAACTTTACTGCCAAGGACTTTACTAATTACCGACAAAAACGGTTAAATGGTGAAATATACCGAGTAAAGTCTAAGCAAGTTGTTTCAAAACGAACCTTAAACTTGGAACTAGTTTATTTCCGTTCTGTATTCAATGAATTAAAAAGACTTGGTGAGTGGAATAAGTCCAATCCTTTAGACAATATTAAGCAGTTTAAAACCCAAGAACAAGAAATGGCATACTTTACGTCCGATCAAATCGATGCCGTACTTGCCGAATCTGCATTAAGCACCGATAAAGAATTGCTGTTAAAAGTAAAAATCGGGCTATCAACTGGGGCGCGTTGGTCTGAAATATGCGATCTGACTGCATCACAAATAAAAGACGGTCGGATTACATTTATCAAAACAAAGGGACGGCGTAACCGTTCAGTACCGATCACACAAGAGCTATTAAACGAATTACCTAAAACAAAGGGCAAGCTATTTAAATGTACTATTAGTGATAAATACTTTCGTAAAATGATTGAGAAGTGCGGCATTGAATTGCCCGACGGTCAATTAACGCATGTACTGCGCCACACATTTGCCAGCCATTTTATGATGAACGGGGGCAACATCTTGGTACTACAAAAAATACTTGGGCATACTGATATTAAAGTCACAATGCGTTACGCTCACTTTGCACCCGATCACTTGGAGGAAGCGGCGGCATTAAATCCACTGATTAAACGCTAAAAATGGCGGTAAAATGGCGGTCGAGTTGCCCCTTATCGACCATTAAAGACCTTTATTGACATTGTAAAATATTGATTTATTTATAACTTGTTGTTTTTTAATATGTAAGTTAAGGATTGCAAATCCGTCTACCTCGGTTCGACTCCGGGACGCGCCTCCATTTAAATTAACCAATATTTTGTCATTTTTTGTAATCACATTTTTTCAATTTTGTAATCTAACTTTTCAATATTAACTATGAGCTATTTTAATTATCATGCAAAAGCGAAGAAGTTAATCAAGGATGGTTATCTTATCAGGTATGAGTTTGTAGATAATTGGAATGGTATCAAGCCTGCGTTAGTTTTATATTTTAGAGAGGCTAACCCCATGCCAATTAGAGAATATCGATGGAATGAATATTTACCATTGTTGAGTAATGGGGAGAGTTTATTAAAATAAGTAGCTTTGCTTAATAAAGCATTAGGCTGATATGTAAGTGCTAATGCTCAAATTACTGTCTCCATAATACTTTGTGTAGCATTAGTTGAAATAGATACTGTTCGAATTAAATTGCCACCACTAATAAATACTCTCAATTATTGCATCAAAAAATAACGAACAAACAGGATTATTTCTCGAAAAATATTGCAAAAAAATAATTCTATTAATTCACTGTGCCAAGTAATTAGTTTAATTTTTGAATTTTTTCCTTAATTTACTTCCATTTTGCTAAGTTATATCCAAATTCATTTTAGTATTGTAATAGGTATCGCGCCATGTGGCTTTGCCTAAAAAGAATGATTGAAAATTAAAAGAGTGAGAAACATTTGTAAATTTGTTCGAATCTAATCTAATCATATTGATTAATAAAACACTTTTTAATGAGTATAGTTTTGGCGTTATATAGCTTGACTATATAATAAATTTGCCAACTGATAGGCTAAAGCGTAAAATGCCCATCCTATTTTGCTTAATCTATTACTAATTAGTAATACTGACCTGAAATCAGAGGCATTTTTAATGACAAATTTATATGCAAAACCAGAATTACTTTCTCCTGCTGGTTCTTTAAAAAATATGCGCTATGCATTTGCATATGGTGCAGATGCAGTTTATGCAGGGCAACCCCGATATAGTTTGCGGGTTCGTAATAATGAATTTAATCATGAAAATTTAGCGATCGGCATTAACGAAGCTCATGCCCAAGGCAAAAAGTTTTATGTAGTGGTTAATATAGCACCGCATAACTCTAAGTTAAAAACTTTTATTCGCGATTTAGAACCAATTGTAAACATGAAACCCGATGCCTTTATCATGTCAGATCCAGGTTTAATTATGTTAGTACGCGAACACTTTCCTGATATGGAAATTCATTTATCGGTACAATCTAACGCAGTTAACTGGGCAACGGTAAAATTTTGGCATCAAATGGGGTTAACTCGAGTGGTATTATCGCGTGAATTATCACTGGATGAAATTACTGAAATCCGTGAAAAAGTGCCCGAAATGGAATTAGAAGTGTTTATTCACGGTGCGCTATGTATGGCATATTCTGGGCGCTGTTTGCTTTCTGGTTATATCAATAAGCGCGATTCAAATCAAGGTACATGTACTAACGCATGCCGTTGGGAATATAAAGTTGCTGAAGGTAAAGAAGACGAAGTAGGGCAAATTGTTCATAAATGTGAACCGATACCAGTACAACAAGTTGAGCCAACATTAGGTATTGGTCAAACAACCAATAAAGTATTCATGCTTGAAGAGTCAGGGCGTCCAGGCGAATATATGCAAGCTTTTGAAGATGAACATGGCACATATATTATGAACTCAAAAGATTTAAGAGCTGTGGAGTTAGTCGACGATTTAACTAAAATTGGCGTACATTCTCTCAAAATTGAAGGAAGAACCAAATCTTTTTATTATTGTGCAAGAACGGCGCAAGTGTATCGCCAAGCAATTGATGCGGCAAGTGAAGGTAAACCTTTTGATCCTCGTTTATTACAAGAACTTAATGCACTTGCTAATCGAGGCTATACCGAAGGATTTTTACGTCGCCATAAGCATGAAGAAATGCAAAATTACGAACATAGCCATTCGGTTTCAGAAAGGCAACAATTTGTTGGCGAGTTTAGCGGTGAGAGGCTCAATGGCTTAGCTGAAGTTATCGTAAAGAATAAATTTTCTGTTGGGGATAGTGTCGAAATGATGACTCCCAAAGGTAATCAAAACTTCATTATCGAACGTATGGAAAACAAAAAAGGACAACCCGTTCCAGCAGGACTGGGGGATGGTCATATTGTTTATATTCCAATACCTGAAGATATAGATCTTAATTATGCATTATTAATGCGTAATTTTGATTAGCGATTGAACAATAAAAACTGTTCGGGATAACCGAACAGTTATTTTAAATCTTACTTTGTTATTGGCGAATTAAATCATCGCCATAAGCAATCCACTTATATGTGGTTAAAGCTTCAAGACCCATTGGGCCTCGGGCATGTAATTTTTGTGTACTAACCGCTACTTCTGCGCCTAACCCAAATTGCCCACCATCGGTAAAGCGTGTTGAAGCATTGACATAAACCGCAGCAGAATCAACCAAATTGACGAATTGCTGGGCGTTAGTTAAATCACGCGTTAAAATTGCTTCGGAATGTCCACTACCATAGTCACGAATATGTTCCACTGCTAGTTCAAGGGAGTCGACAATCACCACATTCAAGTCTTTTGATAACCATTCTTGGCGTAACTCATCATCTTTTACTGCAAAAGTATTTGCTATACCGGATTTTAATATTTTATACGCATTTGGAGCAGCGTGTAATACCACATTATTATCAGCCATAATTTGGCTAAGTTTGGGTAAAAATGTATCGGCAATTTTTGTATGTACAAGTAGTGTTTCAAGTGTATTACAGGTACTTGGGCGCTGAGTTTTGGCGTTGACAATAATAGAAAGTGCTTTATCAAAATCAGCCGTTTCGTCGACAAAAGTATGGCAGACGCCAATACCACCGGTAATGACAGGGATTGTTGAATGTTCGCGACATAATGTATGTAAAGCTGACCCACCACGAGGAATAATCATATCGACATATTTGTCGAGTTTAAGTAATTCAGTGATGTATTTACGATCAGGATTATCAATATACTGTATAGTCGCTTCGGGTAATCCAACTTGAGATAAAGCCTGTTGAATAATCGAGATTGTGGCGGCATTGGTATGCATTGTTTCTTTACCACCTCGTAATATTGCTGCATTACCCGTTTTTAAGCAAAGTGCTGCAATATCAATCGTTACATTTGGTCTTGCTTCATAAATAACACCAATAACCCCCAAAGGAACTCTATGGCGTTGTAGCTTTAAACCACTATATAAGGTTGAACCATCAATAATCTGACCAATTGGATCAGTCAATGAAACTACTTTTCTTACGTCACTAGCGATAGAGACTAAGCGCTCAGGTGTTAATAATAAACGGTCTAAAATAGCAGCACTTATCCCTTGCGTTTTAGCCGCTTGGATATCTTGTTTATTCGCTTCAAGGATAATTTCACTATGCTGTTCTAATAACTCTGCAATTATGGTTAAAACTTGATTTTTGGTTGAAGTAGGGCATTGTGCTAATTGGTATGATGCAAGTTTTGCTGTTTTACCCATTTGTTGTAACATTGTTATCACCATTTATTTTATTAAGCGAAAAGAAAATATATTACTTCTTTGTGCTTAATGTCAGTTAACTTATATTTCTTTATCCTTTAAAATCCTGTGTAATGAATCTAAAAGCTCTTCCAATTGGCAATCGTACCCTAATAGCTTCCTATTATTTATTTCGTTTTTGTATGTTATTTTATTATCATATCATTACGATGAACGGCAACAGGACCATATTCATAGCCAATAATTTGACTAATTTCTTGCGAATGATGCCCAGCAATTTGCCTTAAAGCATCACTGTTATAACGACTAACACCTCGAGCAATATGTTTGCCTAAGCTATCACATATATCAATAACTTCACCGCGCGAAAAGTCCTTTTCAACTTTTAGAATACCTTTAGGTAATAGCGAACTGCCATTATTTAAAATCGCATTAACAGCACCATCATCTAATAACACTTTGCCTGCTTTGGGTGCGCCAAATAACCAATGTTTTCGATGTTCTAGTGGCGTTTTTTGAGGAAGAAATCGTGTGCCGACAGGGTGATTATTGATAATATCAATAATGACATTAGCTCTGTTTCCTGCTGCAATCACAACTTCAATACCCGCACTGCCAGCAACTTTTGCTGCTTGTAATTTTGTTGTCATACCACCAGTACCAAGTCCCGAAACACTATCACCAGCAATGCTTAGTAATTTATCATCAATATGATCGACTTCATGAATTAACTTGGCACTTTTATCTGATCTTGGATCGGCTGTATAGAGGCCTTCAATGTCGGTTAATAAAATCAGTTTATCAGCTTCGGCTAAAATTGCGGCTAGCGCTGATAGATTATCATTGTCTCCAACTTTTATTTCGGCAGTTGCAACCGCGTCATTTTCGTTAATAACTGGAATGATATGATTATCCAACATGGCTTTTAACACATCTTGGGCATTTAAAAATCGTTCACGATCTTCAAGGTCGGCACGGGTAAGTAACATTTGGCCAATATAGATTTTATAGATAGAAAACAGCTGTTCCCAAAGCTGTATTAATTTACTTTGGCCAACCGATGCGAGCAATTGTTTTGATGCAACAGTATTAGGTAGAGTAGGGAAGTTTAAGTATTCGCGACCTGCTGCAATTGCGCCAGAAGTAACAATAATAACTTTATGTCCATCTTTATGTAAACATGCACATTGTCTTATTAGCTCAACTATTCGTGCCCGATCGAGTTGTTTTGTGCCATCAGTTAACACACTGGTACCTAATTTAACAACAACAATTTGTTGTTTTTTATTGATCATAACATTGCTCTTATTTTTAAATCATGAATTATAAAATAGACTCCATCCATTGTACTGATTGAGTTAACGCTTGATGCAAACTTTTTTGTAACTGTTTTTTAGACACTGTTACTATTTTATTTTGCTTAATTGAATGAATCAATTTTGCTTCACAAAGATTGCTTAGCTTATCATCCTCAAAGATGATATTCATCACCGGTACATGGCAAGAATGAGTTAAAAGTCCTTGATTTTTTAGTGAAAAGTATTTCAATTCTGCCGCTAATTGCTGATTGGATATCGAAGGTAATGCCAAGCGACTTGCGAGCATATCTTTGTAGCTATTAGGTAGATTTTTTTGCAGCTCATTATCAACAAAAATTTGGTGAACAAATGGAGTGAAGTTAAACAATCCTTTTATTTTATTTGGCATTAAATAGGCCAAACGTGTAGCAATATGTGAACCAAAACGAAAGCCAGCAACAAAAACACGATGATCATCAACCCATGGCACAGAGGACAATTGCTCTAATATAGCTTGATGAATTAGGCTACTATTTTGTGTTAAAGCAAAGTTACGGCTATATCCAACAGTCGGTAAGTCAACGGTTAACATAGCAAATCCATGTGGGGCTAAAAACTCACTAAAATAACGATAGTAATCGATTTGCAAATTACCTAATGCATTACAGATTAGCACAACAGGGCACGCTTTTTCAGTTTTTGGTAGATGTAAAATTGCTTTGGCGCTACGATTATCAACCTTAAATTCAAGCTCTTTAATCAAAAACGGTGAAAAACCAAGTGCTTTTGTATAAGCTTGATAAGCACAAGTTTGGGCATACATTGCCAGTTCATCATTTTTAAAATGGGGATAACTGGCGATACTTGAAAATTCACTGGCAATAAGGTAATAATTGAGTAAATTATTTTTATCTTCATTGCTCAGATTCGTTCTATCTATCGACTCTGCTTTCGCTTGCCAGATTGCTGCTTGGTTTAAAAATTCATAAATCCAGTTACCAGATTGATAACCAACAACCGTATCTAGCCAGTTATCATTTGTATGATGTCTAGTTGAAGCGGCAATTTTGGATAAAACCGCTTCAGCTTCTAATTTAGGTAATCCACGCCAATGCCACAAAATGGGATTAATAATGCGATACCACCTCGAATCAATTTCCCCATCTAACGCGCTAATACTACTACCATCACTACTATCGATACGATTTATGAGTGTTGATGTTTCAGGATAATCAAATTGTGGTTTAAATATCTGTGCCGTTAGATTTTCGGTAGTTGCCATAACAACCTTAATTTCCTTATTGATTATTTATGATCACAAATTGGTTTAACGAACATGACGCCAGTATCCCAAGGTTGTTCGATCCAAGTATCTTGATCGATATCAATAACATAATCATCAACAAGTGGTTTACCTGCTGGTTTTGCAAAAATAGTAACAAAGTGTGCTTTTGGATACATTTCGCGGATAGTATGAGCTGTGTTACCTGTATCGACTAAATCGTCAACGACAATAAAGCCTTCACCATCGCCATTTGCCTGTTTTAATATTAGTTTTTCGCGTTGATGATCATGATCGTAACTTGAAATACAAACCGTATCGACATAACGAATACTTAATTCACGCGCTAAGATAGCTGCTGGAACTAATCCACCACGACTAACGGCAATAATACCTTTCCATTGGTTAGCAGGTAATAAACGTTCTGAGAGTTGACGCCCGTAGGATTGTAACATTTCCCAAGTGACATTGAATTTTTTCTTTTCAGCAATAAGTTCTGCTTTGTGTTGTTTTTTTGCTTGGATTTCTTCTTCTGTTAATAAAGTTTGTTCTGTTGACATGTGTAACCTGCAATTTTAATCGAATGTACGAATAAATAAATATTAATGGACTAAAAATAGTTGTAAAATTGCACCTTATTATAGAGTGATTAGTTAAAAAAAACCACTCATTAATTTATTACTTACTTAATAATTGAGGTTATATTATGCTTTCTACCTTAACACCTAAATTTGTTTGGCAGATTTTTAATGATATTTGTAAAATTCCCCACCCATCTCATCATGAGCAAATGATAACCAAATATATTGTTGATTTTGCCAATAGGAATCACATTGATTGCAAGCTTGATAAAGTAGGTAATATTTTATTAACCAAACCTGCTACTAAAGGGATGGAGACGTGCCCGTCGATTGCTTTGCAAGCCCATATGGATATGGTGCCTCAAAAAAATGAAGGCACTAGTCACGATTTTTTAACCGACCCAATTCAAGCTTATGTTGATGGTGAATGGGTAAAAGCCAAAGGTACAACATTAGGTGCAGATAACGGCGTTGGGCTTGCATCTGCGTTAGCTGTGTTAATTGATCCTACTGTTGAACATGGGCCGATTGAAGTGTTAATAACAGTATCAGAAGAAACTGGCATGCATGGTGCCTTTGGTTTACAACCAAATTGGTTAAAAAGCCACTATTTAATTAATACTGATTCTGAAGACGAAGGCGAAATATTTACTGGTTGCGCTGGCGGTGTTGACTTTACCACGACTTTTGCTATTACTTATGCAGTAATACCTGAAAAACATGATTGTTATATGAGCATTTCGCTTAAAGGGTTAAAAGGTGGGCATTCAGGTTGTGATATTCACCTTGGTCGTGGTAACGCAATTAAATTAATGGCTCGTTTTTTAGCGCAATATGCACAAGATATCTCGTTTAGATTAGCCGATATAAAAGGAGGATCATTGCGCAATGCTATTCCAAGAGAAGCCTTTGCTGAAATCACACTAAATAAACAAGATTTACCTAAATTAGAAGCTATTGTTAGACAATATCAAACTATTTTACACAGCGAATTAGGTCATGCAGAGCCTGCTATCGAAATAATTTTATCAGAGGTTGAATCCAATAAAGTAAAACGTGTATTAACCACTGAACATCAAAATAAGATCATTGATTGGTTAAATACAGCACCTAATGGTGTGGTTAGAATGAGTGATCAGCTTCATGGTGTGGTTGAAACATCACTCAATTTCGGTATTGTTAATATTGAAGATAACCAACTTAATGCCCATTTTTTAATTCGCTCTCAAGTTGATAGTGCTAAAGATGCCGTTGTATCGACATTGATATCTCTTAGTCAACTTGTGAATGCCAATTATGAAATAAGTGGTGGTTATTCAGGATGGGAACCTAATTTAGATTCACAATTACTTAAACTAGCTAAAGATAAATATCTCGAAATTTTTTCTCAGCAAGCAAAAATAATGGTGATTCATGCAGGGCTTGAATGTGGTTTATTTAAACAAAGTTATCCAAATATGGATATGATTTCAATTGGGCCAACGATTGTTTCGCCACATTCACCAGACGAAAAAGTAAACATACAAAGCGTTTACCGCTATTGGGAATTATTGATAGCGATATTAAAATCGGCAAGTTTTTTAAAATAATCTAACGTATACCTGCCGATTTTTATCGGTAGGTATTTGAAGTTGTTTGCTTGTATTTACTCAAGAAAATAAAATCATAAATTAGATTCACTTAAAATATTAGGACAAAATCCCCAAAAAAACAAAATGAAATTAAATTCATAAAAAGTGAATAAAAATTCATTTTGACGCTTGTAATAGCCTTATAAATAACCTACTATATACAAATTATTGTATAAAAAATAGATAAGGATAGGTATGTTAAAGGCCATTATTGTAGGAGCGAGTGGTTATGCTGGTGCAAAATTAGCTTATTATTTACATAAGCATCCGCATATAGAACTTATTGCTTTAATTGTATCAGAAAACAGCCAAGATGGTGGCAGGCTCATTTCTGATTACGATTTACATCCCCAGTTAAAAGGTGTTGTTGATTTACCGCTTATAGCCACTGCGGATTATTCCGCTTATATTAATGATGTCGATATCGTTTTTTTAGCTACTGAACATGCCGTTAGTCACACTATTGCCCCTTATTTCTTAGAACATGGCTGTACCGTTTTTGATTTATCTGGTGCGTTTAGAGTCAATTCCGCCACTTTTTATACTGATTATTATGGCTTCACCCATCAACATCCAAAATGGTTAGACAAAGCCGTTTATGGCTTAGCTGAATGGAATAGTGAACAGATCAAAAGAGCTCAACTTATTGCGGTACCAGGGTGTTATCCTACCGCTTCGCAATTACCACTAAAACCATTAATTAAAGAAGAACTACTAGACAGTTCACAATGGCCTGTTATTAATGCCGTCAGTGGTGTAAGTGGAGCAGGGCGAAAACCTTCGCATAATAATATATTTTGCGAAGTGAGCTTACATGCTTATGGGTTGTTTACTCATCGCCATCAACCCGAAATTGCGACACATTTAGGTCAAGAAGTGATCTTTATACCTCATTTAGGTAGTTTTAAACAAGGTATTCATGCCACTATAACTTGCCGAGTAAAAGAAGGCGTAACATCACAAGATATTCTTACGGCTTTGAATAAATATTACCAAAATAAACCTTTAATCAGAGTTTATCAAAAAGATTGGCCGGCATTAAAATCTGTCATTGGTTTGCCTTATTGTGATATTGGTTTTGTATTAAAAGATCGCCATTTAATATTAATTTCTGTTGAAGACAACTTATTAAAAGGTGCAGCAGCACAAGCAGTGCAGTGTATGAATATTCGATATGGTTTTGATGAAACCACATCATTATTATAAAAATGGATGAAATATTTAAATTCTGTAAAAAATTATTGAATAAATTAGCAGTAAGTTAAATTAATAGGAAACTAAAATGAAACCATTAATTATAAAGCTTGGTGGTGTATTACTTGATAACAAAGATGCCTTAAATAAATTATTTGTTGTTATTAGTGAATATAAAAAGAATTTTCAACGGCCATTAATTATTGTGCATGGTGGTGGTACAGTGGTCGATTCACTAATGGATAGACTCTCTTTACCCGTGGTACGTCGAAATGGGCTACGAGTCACCCCTGCTGACCAAATTGACGTTATTGTTGGTAGCCTTGCTGGCAGTGCCAATACCACTTTATTGTCAGAAGCTAAAAAACAGCAAATAGCCAGTGTGGGACTCTGCTTAGCTGATGGTAATAGTGTAGAAGTCAAGCAAATTTCGGAAGACCTTGGTTATGTTGGCGAAGCCAAAACCGGCGATCCTACATTAATAAACCTACTTATTAATGCCGGTTACTTACCAATTGTCAGCTCGATTGGTATCACTGAAGAAGGGCAAATGATGAATGTCAATGCCGATCACGCTGCGGTTGCGCTAGCTAAGATCTTAAATGCTGACTTGATATTGCTATCTGATGTGGTTGGCGTACTTGATGAAAATAAACAACGCATTGAATCACTAACGCAATCGCAAGCTGATCAATTGATTGCCAAAGGTATTATTACAGAGGGCATGGTCGTAAAAGTCAATTCCGCTTTCGAAGCTGCCAAAGCCTTAGGACGACCGATTGCAATTGCTAGTTGGAAAGAGTCTGACCAACTTATTAAATTATTTAATGGACAATCAGGTACAACAGGTACAAGAATTGTTGCTTAAATATTAAGCTGGTTAGCTATATTTAACAATTTAAAGTAAGGGTCTCTAACTCATTTTTTATAGTAAGTTAATTTAGAAAGGGTGTAGCATGAAAAAAAGTGGAACAAAAAAAGTTGTATTGGCTTATTCAGGTGGTTTGGATACATCGGCGATTATTCCTTGGTTAAAAGAAAATTATGGCGGGTGTGAAGTTTATGCATTCGTTGCTAATGTAGGTCAAGATCCAAAAGAATTAAAAGATGTAGAAAAAAAAGCCAAAGCATCGGGTGCAGTTGCTTGTAAGGTTGTTGATTTAAGAGAAGAATTTGTTAAAGACTATGTGTACCCTGTCTTAAAAACAGGGGCTTTATACGAAGGTACTTATTATCTTGGTACCTCGATGGCTCGTCCAATTATTGCTAAAGCACAAGTTGAGTATGCGCTAGAGGTTGGCGCTGATACATTATGCCATGGTGCGACAGGTAAAGGTAATGACCAAGTACGTTTTGAAACCACTTATACTGCACTCGCGCCACAACTTAAAGTGATTGCACCTTGGCGTGAATGGGATCTACGTTCACGTGAAGCACTGATTGATTATTTAAAAGTACGTAAAATTCCAACTACCGCAACTGTTGAAAAAATTTACAGCCGTGACGAAAACGCATGGCATATCTCAACCGAAGGCGGCGTGTTAGAAAGCACATGGAACCAAGCTAACGCTGATTGCTGGGCTTGGACTGTTTCGCCAGAAGAAGCGCCAGACAAACCAGAATTGGTAACCATTGGCATTGAAAAAGGTGAAGTGGTTTCAGTCAATGGTAAAAAATTATCGCCTTACAACTGTGTTGCAACATTAAATAAAATTGGTGCAAAACATGGTGTTGGACGAGTTGATATTATTGAAAACCGCCTAGTTGGCATTAAATCACGTGGTTGTTATGAAACGCCTGGTGGAACAATCATGATGACAGCATTACGCGGTTTAGAACAATTAATCTTAGATCGTGACAGCTTTAAATGGCGCGAACAACTTGGTTTAGAAATGGCTTACGTTGTTTATGATGGACGCTGGTTTGCTCCATATCGTCGATCAATTCAAGCCGCAGCTGAAGTTTTAGCGCAAGATATGACCGGTGAAGTAGTGGTTAAACTTTATAAAGGTAACGCGACTGCGGTACAAAAGCAATCACCAAATAGCTTATACAGCGAAGAGTTTGCCACATTTGGTGAAGATGAAGTTTATGATCATAGCCATGCTGGTGGGTTTATTCGTCTATTCTCGTTATCATCACGAATACGTGCATTAAATGAAGAAAAGCAAAAACAACCTGCAAAAAAAGCTAAAACAGCTAAATCTGTTAATAACACAAAAATAGCAGCTAAAAAATCAGCAACAAAAGCAAAAAAGTAAAAGCTAATGCGCAAATAAAATAGTGAGAATAATAAATATATACAGGTTAAACCCTGTATATATTATTTTTATTCTTGATAAAATTTAAATTATTTAAGCAATTATTAAAGATAATATTGAGGTAATTATGGCATTATGGGGAGGACGTTTTAGTCAAGCAGCAGATCAACGATTTAAGCATTTTAATGATTCATTGCGCTTTGACTATCGTCTTGCAGAGCAAGACATCATGGGTTCAATTGCTTGGTCAAAAGCATTGGTGACAGTTAACGTAATATCTTATGATGAACAAAAAAAATTAGAAAAAGCCTTAAATGAATTACTGATTTCGGTTCAACAAGATCCCAAACAGATTTTACAAAGTGATGCCGAAGATATACACAGTTGGGTCGAACAAAAACTGATCGAAAAAATTGGCGAATTAGGTAAAAAATTACATACAGGGCGAAGCCGTAACGACCAATCAACGACCGATTTAAAACTATGGTGTAAAGATCAAATCCCTTACTTAATTAGTGCGATTAATCACTTGCGACAATCTCTGGTTATAACTGCCGAACAGCATCAAAATGCCATTATGCCTGGTTACACCCACTTGCAACGAGCACAACCAATTACTTTTGCACAATGGTGCTTAGCCTATTTTGAAATGCTTAGCCGTGATGTCAGCCGCTTACAAGATACACTAAAACGCTTAGACGTTAGCCCATTAGGCTCAGGTGCATTAGCCGGAACCGCCTATCCAATGGACCGTGAGCAGTTGGCGCATTGGTTAGGGTTTGCTCAAGCAACTAATAACAGTTTAGATTCGGTGTCTGATCGTGATCATATTGTTGAATTATTAAATAACGCCTCAATAGGCATGGTACATCTATCGCGTTTTGCTGAAGATCTTATTATTTTCAACAGTGGCGAAGCCAACTTTGTTGAGTTATCAGATCGCGTTACGTCAGGCTCTTCACTCATGCCACAAAAAAAGAATCCCGATGCATTAGAACTGATTCGCGGCAAAGTAGGGCGGGTCACTGGCGCTTTAATGGGAACACTCATGACTATCAAAGGTTTACCTCTTGCTTATAATAAAGATCTACAAGAAGACAAAGAACACCTATTTGATGCGCTTGACACTTGGCAAGAATGTTTAGATATGGCCACACTAGTGTTAGAAGATATCAAAATTAACTATACAAACTGCCAAGAAGCCGCTAAACAAGGTTATTCAAATGCAACCGAACTTGCTGATTATTTAGTTGCCAAAGGCATACCATTCCGCGAAGCTCATCACATTGTTGGCGAAGCCGTTGTTGATGCGATAGCAAAGCAAAAAGCACTCGAAGAACTCTCGCTTGCCGAACTACAAAAGTTCAGCCCCGTTATCGATAGTGATGTCTATCCAATATTATCGTTAGAATCCTGTTTAGCTAAACGCTGTGCTAAAGGCGGCGTTGCACCACAGCAGGTAAAATCAGCGATTGAAGTTGCCAAGCAACAACTTTCATAATCACCTATATCAATCTAATTACAACCATGCCGGCATTCGCCGGTGTTTTTATACTAAAACACATAGTTTCCTGAAACTTTTTTACAAAAAATCTGATTGTATATCTGTCCATACAGTGTAAAAATAGAATCCTTTTTTGAATGGATTAAAGTGAATCGCAATGAATAAAAGTTATAACTTTAGTGCAGGTCCTGCAAAATTGCCTGCTGATGTATTAAAGCAAGTTCAAACTGAATTATTAAATTGGCGTAATACAGGCGCATCGGTCATGGAATTAAGCCATAGAGGCAAAGATTTTGATGCATGTGCTATTGAAGCCTCTAATGACCTGCGTGAAATTTTAAACATCCCTAATAATTACAAAATCCTCTATTGCCAAGGTGGTGCTAGAGCACAATTTGCCGCAGTTCCATTAAATATCTTAGGTAACAAAACCAGTGCAGACTATATTAACAGCGGTTATTGGAGCCAATGCGCAGCCAAAGAAGCCAGCAAATATTGCCAAATTAATGAACAAAATGTTGTTATCAAACAAAATGGACTAACAGCTATCAAACCTATGTCAGAATGGCAATTAAATGATAATTCTGCCTATGTACACTATTGCCCGAATGAAACAATAGATGGGATTCAAATCTTTGAAGCTCCCAACTTTGGCAATAAAACCGTGGTTGCAGACTTATCATCATGCATATTATCGCAACCTATTGATGTAAGCCGCTATGGCATTATTTATGCTGGTGCACAAAAAAATATTGGTCCATCAGGAATTACCATTGTTATTGTGCGTGAAGATCTTATTGGTTATGCGCAAAAAATCCTACCATCAGTATTAGATTACAAAATCTTATTAGATAACGATTCCATGTTTAATACGCCACCTACATTTGCATGGTATATGTCAGGCTTAGTGTTTAAATGGATAAAAAGCCTTGGTGGACTAAAAGCAATGCAGCAACGAAACCAAGCCAAAGCGCAATTACTATACCAATTTATCGATCAATCCGATTTTTATCGAAATACTGTCGCAACAGCGAATCGATCAATTATGAATGTCACTTTCTTATCGCCAAATGAAGAACTAGATAAAAAATTTGTAAGCGAAGCAACTCAAGCTAACATTATTGGCATCAAAGGTCACCGTATTGCAGGTGGAATGCGTGCATCCATTTATAACGCGATGGATCAAGAAGGAGTGAATTATTTAATTGACTTTATGCAGCAATTTGAAAAACAAAATGGTTAAATTAACTCAAGATATTACAATTCATTAATACCAATAAAAAAGGGAAGCAAAGCTCCCTTTCTTATTTAACTAGCCTTATTTACAACTATAAACATCACCAGCCATAACCGCATCTGTTGGCGCAATATCCGAAATATATTGCATAGAAGTATCTTGTGCGTTATAAATCACATTGCCCCCCATTGCAGCAGCCTTATTCATCAGCTCAGAAGCCGCATCGTGAATTAGCTCGCTATGCGTTTTAAGGCCAGAAAAGAAACTACTACGACGTCCTTCCGCTTTACCTAATAACTGACAAGAAGCTGCAGGCTTAGTATCAATAAACTGAACTTGACTACCAGCAGAAGTAGGTTGATATTTAGAACTACTACAAGCACCTAAAAACAAGGTTGCAAACATCGCAACACCAATAAATAATAATTTTTTGATAGACATAACATTCCCTCAACCAATAAAATAGCAAACAATAATAAGCCAAATTATTGTATCAGTTTAATTAAACAAAAAATATCAGTAATTAAACTTGCATAAAATCCAATAAATTAAAGTTTAATAAATAATCAAACTGACCTATTTTATTAATTAACTATAGCAAATTTGATTCAACTCTATTATAATCATAACCCTACTAACTCAGTAGCGCATCCAAATGGCCCCTTAGCTCAGTTGGTCAGAGCAGTCGACTCATAATCGATTGGTCACTGGTTCAAGTCCAGTAGGGGCCACCACTTTAAATCAATATAATCAAAAGTTTACATTTAAAAATCAGCCACTTTTATTAAGTGGCGGTAGTCAATCCAATAAGATTTGTAAGTATTTCTGTCAGCAATAGCAAAGCGGTACTGATCGCCAAGTTTATGGGTGGATGTCTTGACCATTTATCGTTTTTGCCAGTCCTTTTTTGAAAAAAATCAGTATGCCGTTTTTTTTAATGTTACAGCGGCATTAAAATCATTGTATAAACGTGTTAAAAATGAAGCATCAGATTCGTTGGTTTGGTCTATATGGGCGATGAAACTCACGCAAAAAGCTGTATTGATTAGTTGCTTGAGTCTTTCGTGTTGTGTTCATGTAACCCCAGAATTGAATAAACTAGGGTTAAGTGCACTTAGTCTTGCGTTTTTTATTTCCAAGCAAAAAAGTAGCCTGCTGTTCTGAATCCGATATCTGACAAAACATGATTACTTACTTTTATTGATTAACTTGATTAATCCGCAATTAACTTCTTATACAACTTAATTACTTTACCGTTTGACTTTTCGATATAACCTTTAGGGTTGTGGTCATTAATCTGGATAAGAAATTAAAGCTGACTTATTAGCGACTTTTGGACTTAAATAGATTGTGTGGCTTATTGTTTATTCCTCTTTAATATTTAAGTCACCATATTGATAAAGGTGATTGAGCGGTCGTATTTGCCAGTGATTTGCTTTTTACGGATAGGAAGCTTGCCTTCACTAATGTATTTTTTTACTGTGCGAGGATTCATGCCTGATACACGGGCAAATTCATCAACAGTGACATAATGCACTGAAATAGCTATTGATATTCTTGGCGTCATAGTGCATTATTCCCAATTAAGTGTTTATATGTGTTTTTATATGATTTATTCAATCTTAGATTAAATTAATTTAATTTAATCTAAGATGTTGTTAATGAATTTTTATTACTTGAGATTAAAATTATGCAAGTTAATTTTGATAGTGGCGGAGCCGCTGTAATAGATCGAATAATTAAAGCCTATGGATTTCGTGCAAAACTACAACTTTGTAATCACTTTGGTACAAAATCAGTAAATCTTTCTTTAAGATATAAAAGATATTTTTCCCCTTCTGATTGGGTTATTCGTTGTATGGCTGAAATAGGCGCCACACTAAAGTGGTTAGCTAATGGTGAAAGTGAATTTTTACCAACCGAACAACAACCAAAAAAACTATTCTTTATAATGATACGTTAGGTAAGTTGGAACGGCTCACCACCCTGCAAGAAAAGGGTGCAATAACCGATCAAGAGCTTAACGAATTAAAGGCTAAATTGATTTAATAGGAAATGAATAATGTCTACAAAAAAACATAAGATCACGGTGAAAAAGTTTTTAATTTTTAGTTTAATAATTTTTGCTATCTATATCATTACTTTTCCTAAAGACGATTCGCCGCCTAATCCAACGATGGTTACTTTAGGCGCTATTTCTCTTTGTTCATTTTTTGTTTGTGGTTTGATTTTGTTAGGTCGAGCAATCTGTGGACAAAGCAACAAAAATGCACAGGTTGAGGCGAACAATAATTTAAATTCGGAAATTGAAAAATCTAGGGCTTGCTTTGATACTAAAAAGGCATCGGATCAAACTGCTTCATATAACTATTCACATTATTCTGATGATTCAGATGATAACGAATACAAACAACGAGAGCGAGATTTTGAAAATTTTAGAAATAGCCTAACCACAATTTGGAATTCTGGCGTATTTTCAATTTCATTTGGATATTCCAGCGGCAAAAGAGAATTGTTATTAGATAAAGTCCAAATAAACTCGTATGACGAAGTTTATTTCACTGGTTACTGCTTTGACAGTAACGATGAACGCACATTTAAAACAGAACGCTTTGAATCTTATATTGAATGTGCAGGAAAAGAATACAGCCCACGTCGCTTTCTAACCGAAGTCCTCGAATTAGATTTGGAGTATGTTAAGGGGTTGGGGGTTTAATTAAAAAAGAGCTTCATTAGAATGGTTGCTAACGGTAAAGGTGAATTGTTACCAAATGAAACAATTCTTTCTGATGATACGTTGGATAAGCTGGAACGGCTGAACTGCCTAAAAGAAAAGGATGCAATAACTGATCAAGAGTTTAACGAATTAAAGGCTAAGTTGATGTAAGAAAATTAAAAAATAGGAGAGAAACATATGAAGAAAGTATTTAAAATAGTTCTATCATTTGTAATCTGCTTGTTATTTTCTTCAATGAGTTATGCCAGTCCAAACGGTGTAGCAAGAGAGTTGGCTCGGATTGCTAAACAACAAATTCAAAAGCAATATGGGAAATTCCCAATAAAAATTAATGATAAAACATCTTTAGCAAATATCACTGCTGATGGGCAATATATAATTTATGATTACCTTTATAAAAATAGCAGTCAAAAATTCACATCTGAAATTCTAGCCTTATATGTGCAAATGATGTTCGACAAAAGAACGTATGAAAGTAATGATTTTGTATCATTATTCCAAAATGTGCCTCTTGAAGAACTAGTAGTAAGTATCTATACGAAATTAGATGAAATAATTTCATGTGAAAGCTTTTCAGAGGAAAGAGTTTGTGAAACAATTGTAGATGAATTACTGTTATTATTTAATATGCTATATCAACAAATTGATTCTTTAATTGAGGGATTATTATTTTTTATTGATGAGAGGGTTGGTTAATAAGTATTTTCAATTCATAAGAGCAGACAAGTATTACTTTGACTGTGACAAAATTATTTGTTCAGATTTATTTACCCCATTTTGTGTAAAGCCTAAGCAAAATAATCCTCGTATTATTAATCAAAAAGGGGCTTTTATTATATTTGGTTTCGATCATGAAACATTAAAAAATGTCCCCACCTAAAGAGCATTTTTCTTTCAGGCCCAAAGATAAGAATGATAATGAAGTAAAAATAGTAATCAGTGGTGACAAAGCAACTATGTTAAAGGATTTAGAAACGTTAGCAATTAATGATGCCACAATGTTTCCTGAAATTGATAATATTTCTGGATATATTACAAATAAATACTTAAATAAATAAATAAAATGACAGTTCGCAAACAAAAATTAGGTAAGTGGTTATTTGAAAAATACCTTGATGGTGGTCGTAGGGTTCGTAAAACTTTCGCCACCAAAGGCGAGGCGTTAGCTTACGGAAATTATTTAGAAGAGCAAACTAATCAAAAGCCTTGGTTGGGTGAAAAGATTGATAAACGCCATTTATCGGATTTAATTAACAGTTGGTATTCATTACATGGGCAAACGCTTAAAGACGGGCAAACACGCCTAAAAGCGATGTTATTTGCTTGTGAATGCATTAATGATCCATTAGCTACTCATTTTACAGCTAAACAGTTTACTAATTATTGTCAAAAGCGTATTGATGGTGAAATATTTCGGACTGACAGAATAAAAAACGTTGCTCCACGTACAATCAATCTTGAATTAACTTATTTTAAAGCCATGTTTAATGAGTTAATTCGGCTAGGGGAGTGGCAACATAGCAATCCGCTTGAAAGAATACGCTCGTTCAAAACAGATGAGCAAGAAATGGCTTATCTTACTAAAGAGCAAATCCATGAACTTCTGTTATCTTGTGAGCAAAGCACCGCTACCGATTTAACTATTATTGTTAAAATTTGCCTAGCAACAGGAGCAAGGTGGAGTGAAGCCGAAAGCCTAAAAGGTACTCAAGTAAAAGATGGTAAAATCACCTACATTAATACCAAAGGCAAACGTAATCGAATCATTCCAATTAGTGGCAAACTCTTCAACGAAATCTCCCAAAAGGATGGTAGCTTATTTACCCCCTGTTACTCAGCGTTCCGCTCAGCAATCGATTGTGCAGGAATAGAATTACCAGATCGACAGCTAACCCACGTATTACGCTATACTTTTGCCAGCCATTTTATGATGAATGGTGGCAATATTTTAGTTTTACAAAAAATACTCGACCACACCGATATCAAAATGACCATGCATTACGCACACTTTGCACCTGATCACTTTGAAGATGCGGTAAGGTTGAATCCGTTGAATATAATTGAATAGGTAATTTTATGAAAATATTGTTCTGTAATATTGGTTGGATGAAGAATTATCAAGGACAAACAGATGACGATCTTTTAATTGGAGGCGGTTCTTTCGTTAATGAGCATGGGTATGGTGGGGAAGTAACAAATTTCTATTCAATGAATGGGCATTGTTATGGATATGTTCGAGTAGACAAAAAAACTAATAATCTAAACTTAGAAAGAATTGAAAAAGTAAACAAAGTAGATAAAGATTTTATAGATGATGTCTGTGTTGTATGGGTTGCCAGAGATCCTATAGAAAAAAAAGGGAATGTTATTGTTGGGTGGTATAACAATGCTAGGGTATACCGTTATAAACAAGAATCCTCTTTTTTAGAAAGTGATAGTGGTTATTGGTTTGAATCTAATGAAGATAATTGCGTTCTACTTCCATTTGAAGAAAGAGATATTATCTGCCCGAGATTTAAAAAAGGTTTTATGGGGAGGACCCAATATTGGTATGCCGATAGTGACGAGAGTATTGACTTTATAAAATCAATTAAAAAATTCATTAGCAACTATACAGAATTTGTTGCGTCAACAAAATCAAAAAAAGGAATTTTTAACACTAATCCAGAGTTAAAAAAGAAGACAGAAAAAAAAGCTGAAAAACGAGTAATACAATATTATAAAACAAATGGATATACAGTTGATAATGTAGCTAAAGAAAATAAAGGCTGGGATCTGGAAGCCAAGAAAAATAACACTACAATTTGTATTGAAGTTAAAGGATTATTTGGTGATGGAAAACGAATTATACTAACACCCAATGAATATAAACATTTTATGGAAAAAGATAGTAACTACAAATTATGTATTGTTAATAATGTTATGTCAGATAAATATTACAATCTGTATATTTGCTATTTTTGTACTAAAAATAAAAAATGGGTTGTTATCCATCATAAAAATAACACGATAGATTTAAAACCTAAAATTGAAGAAAAAATATCTGCTATTGTTACATTAGAATAATGATAGTGAATTGGTGGTTGAGAGTGATTTTATATAGTCTAATGTGCCTATATATGCATTCTCAACCTATTGATTAAATTGTAACTTATTGTTTTTAAACGTTACATTAAAGAATTCATAATCGATTGGTCACTGGTTCAAGTCCAGTAAGGTCACCATCAAATGATTTATCACTTTTCACAATTTTTCATTTTAGTAAATAAAATCATGAAATTAGTTAAAAATCGTTTATTGTTTATATTTATTCAAGTTAATTTTACTGTCTTTTTTTCATGATTAAATCCTCTTTTTCTGTACTATTTTAGGGGGGATAGTTACAGGTGGATGATTTATTAAACCAATAGTGATAAAAATTATTTAGGAAAGGCATCGATTTTATTGAAGTTTTCTGTTTGACCATTTTTATTAAAATTAATTAGTTATATGGTTAAGATCCCATCAATGCCTCAAACTTAAGTGGTATGGCATAACGGCGTTTAGATTTATTAACAAATAAGCCTAGCTGAAAATTTGGAAAATTGGTTTAACTTAATTAACTACCCCTCACCCCACAACAAGCCAGCTACCTACTCACTTGGCAACGTAGTGTATACCCGATTAATGTGGATTTGGGCTTTATTGAGAGCTTAAAGGAGCAGTTTTTTTAGGTGTTTTATTGGTTAGATGTCCAATATAAAAACTCAATAAAATCAATGTTTTTCTACGTTTTTCTATTTGACAACCTAGCTAGTGCTGGATTATGAATACAATTAAAAGTCTGCCATTATGTTGCCTTTATTTGAGTAAATTTGGCATATTCAAGGCGTTATTTTTGCATAACCTGTTAATTAATTGTTGAATTTGTAATCATTGTTGTGCATTATTCTTTAGATAAATACACTATGTTAATACGAAAAAGGAGTGCTAATTGAGATTAGTAACCAAACAGAGGCTCCAAAAAGTGCTCAACATTGGTACATTGCTTATTGCCTTTGCTATTTGTTATTTATTTATGATTATTCCTATATTGGCGACTATTAAGTTTGATTCTTCTTCAAATATTTACTTGCCTATTATTTTTCTGTTTTTAGGTTTAACCCTATTGATCGAAGTTGTTTTATTTGTTTTGATGTTGATAAAACTGTTTACTGAGCCAAATACCTGCCAATTTACCTCGTTTTTAGGGCTGTTTTTAGGCGAACTGTTTTGTATTTTTTGGGGTGGAGCTGTTTTCTTTAGTGCTGTGGCTTACCGTATTGGTTTAAATGAATTTTTTGTTTTTTTATGTGCATTTTTATTTCCAGTTTTAAGTGGCTTGGCATATGGCATATTGTTTATTATTAAGGCATTAAGATGGTTGATTTGCTTTGTGTTAAAACAAAATAGTAACGCTATTTTAAGCAAGCCCCATGATCCCAATTTTTCAAAACGATAGCAATATCAAAAGGATTGGTTTATTTAAAAAAAACAAAATAAAAACTTCAATAAAATAAATGCACTTTCAAAAAGTTTTTTTGTGTAATAAAAATAAATATTTTATTGATTTTTTTGTTGAAAAATTGTACTTGCTTTTTTCTTAAATCAGCGCTTATATATACATTGATAAGTAATTGGACTTATCGACAATTTTATTAGGAGGAAACTTATCATGGTACAAAAATTTGCTCCATATGGTAGTGATGTTTCGGCTGGTACTTATAAGTGTGCCGATTGTGGCTATATGTATTCAAACCAAAGCAAAAAATCGTTACCTCCTTGCCCTGATCATAATAAAAAACCGCATAGCAAAAATGGGTGGTATATTATGTCTGGGCAGGGTGATTCAGTTAAAGATCCTCATCCAAATAAAAAGTGATTTTAGTCAGTTAATACGATTAAAGGCAGCCATTGGGTTGCCTTTTTTTGATTGTGTCGATTTTAGATAATTACCGTTTTGATAAATATTTTATTCTGCTTTATTTTTATAATAAAATTAATATTTTATTATTTTTCTCTGATTTTTTGTGTAAAATAACAACCTAATTAGGCTTATCGAAACCAATAATGCCGTTAAAATAATATAACTGGATTAAGATTCAATATAAGGAATACTGAAGTGAAAAAACGAATAAAATTGGCTGTGCTAGTTTCTGCTTTTTTTATGATTTCGAGCGCGTATAGTGCCGAATTGCCTCCGTCAGCAAATATAACTAAAGCCTTTGCGGATAGTGCTAAAAGATCGATATTAGGCGAAGGTGGAACATTTCCGGTTAAAGTCGAAGCGGGTTACGAAGTCACTAATATTTTTTATAACCTTAATAGCGTCGTTTTTGAATACAATATGCCAACCGATAGCCAAAGTGCATCAATGGAAGATATCACTGAAGGCATTAGGCTTGGTCTGAATGCGCAATTTTGTGACAAGCAAGACGTGATTGATGTGTTACGTGCTTATGATATTCGCTTCTTATTCCGCTTGCAATTCAACGATAATCGTAATGTGCCTGCAACACTATCAATTGATGAAATTTGTCAAAAACAATAAGCAGATTATTGATTGTAGCCGCATTAATGCGGTGTTTGCTCTCTTAAAGTCGGTTGTAAAATTATCGGTAATTTTGCAACCTGAGTATAATAAAAAACTTTAAATTAGTATTTTTATTTGTTCTCCACGGTAAAGTTAAGTATTGTTTTTTAGTGTCAAACTTATTTTATTTTTAAAAGATTAATGGGTTACGCAATTCATTATAATTTTCCATTGTTATTGGAATAGATTAAAAAATTAACGATTAAATAATGTTGTAATTAATTTAAAGAATAAAAACGAGAAAGTTCAATCTGTTAAAACAAGAAAATAACTTAAGTACATTTAAATTCATTCTATTTTCAATAGTTACTTTTGGTATTTATGATTTAGTATGAATTTATAAATGTAATAAGTTAATCAATAAAACTCTTGGTGTGAAAGTAACAAGTGATGCTTACATCATTATGCTAATTATTTTTAGCGTTATTTTACTTTTTGCTGATGGTATATCTCTGTTATATCAAAATAAATTTATTGAAATAATAATGCACCTAATTTTTGTCATTAGCCTTTTTATGTTTATTCACTGGGCAAATTGCGCAAGATGTGTATTAATTTACTATTGTTTAGGTGAATATAATATTAAACCGAAAACAAAAGTATTATACGCGATTATCTTTGGTATTTTTTATATAAACTATCTGATCAATGTTTTAGGTAGCATAAAGCCCAGATATCGAGCAGATAGTTTAGTTGATTAGTATAATAGATAATTTTTGGATTTTTTTATCCAGATGACTAAAAATAAGGTTCTACCTAAACTAAATAAAATATAAGAAAGCCATAACCCGTTATTACCCCAGATTGGTACGCAAATATATTGCGATACTAACCATAATATTAAAGAAAGTATCATTGAATCACGGATAGACGAAGTATAGCTAATGCCCGAAAAGACGCCGTAATAGATCAAACCACCTGCTACCACGATAGGGAAGATGATTAACCAAGGTTGATATTGCAAGCAAATGTCAATAATGTCAATTTGATTGGTGAGTAATTTGATAATAGTAGTATCAAGGGTCAACCAAATTGCAACTAATAGGATTGGACAAATAATACAGGCAAGTTTTGACCAGCGTAACGTTTGACTGTATAAAGTAATGTCTTTAGTGCCTTTTGCTTTGCCACTAAATACGCTTGATGCGTTGGCAAAGCCGTCAAATAGATAAGCCATTAAGTAATGAATTTGGAATAAGACAGCGTTAGCGGCTAATGTTTCGGTACTAAAACTAGAGCCAATCGAGATAAAGTGATTGGTGACAATTAACAAACAAATAGTTCGAATCATTAAGTTGCTATTCACTAAAATTACGCCTTTTAATGATTGCCAAGATAATATTGTTGCGAAATTGGTTTTTTGTTTGGCTTTAGGTAAATAACGATAAATAAACCAAATGCCTAATAATGTGCAGATTATTTGCGTACTTAAGGTTGCAAAGGCGACACCTGATACATCAAAGTGAAATCCCCATACCAAAATCATTGCCATAACAATATTTAGTAGATTGATTAATACCTGCAAAAATAAGACGGCTTTTATTTTTGCCATGCCCATTAGCCATCCCACTAAAACGTAATTGATTAACACAAAAGGTGCACCCCAAATCAGGATAGCAAAATAGGTGCGTGCGTGATGTTGTACGTCTTGATTTGGTTTAATAATATGCATTGCGGCATTGAAGATCACGCTTTGACAAATAATAAAAATGATACCTAATAAAATTGCAATAAAAAGAGGGCGGATGAGTGAGGCTCTTAATAAAATGGGATCATCTAATGCTTGTGCTGCAAAGCCAGTTGTACTGACACGTAAAAAGCCAAATAACCAATATAGGGTGTTAAAAATAACCGTACCAACAGCAATCCCTGCAATAAAAGCTGGATTGGGTAAATGACCCACCAGGGCTGTATCTGCAACACCGAGTAAGGGTGTTGTGATGGTTGAAATAATAAAGGGAATGACCAGAGCAAGATAATCTTTAAAGTGATACTGCTTATTTAATGTTGATGATGCTGTCATAATTTAAAAACTTAAAATAGAGTCAAGAAGTTGTTTGGAATAAGCATGGTTGACTTGATTTAATTGGTCAATGTTATCCACCTGTTCAACAATGTTGCCTTGATAAAAAAAGATAACACGATCGCATAAATAAGTGATTGTGGTTAAATCATGAGTAATAAAAATCGTGGTTAAGTTTAACTGTTTTTGTAAATCAGCGAGCAAAGATAATATTTGCGTTTGTACTGAGATGTCTAAAGAACTGACTGCCTCGTCAAATAAAATAAATTTAGGTGAGCAAGCAATAGCTCGTGCAATGCAGATCCTTTGTAATTGCCCACCGCTCATTTCATGAGGAAAGCGGTTATAAAAGGTGTGATTTAAGCCAACTTGTTCTAAAAGTTCATCAATGCGTTTTTTACGTGCATTTGATGATATTTTTTCGTAAATATCAATGGGTTCGGCAATAATTTCAGATGCAGTAAAATAGGGATTAACCGAAGCATTATAATCTTGAAATACCGCGCTAATGTCTCTTCGCATCGCCGATTTGCGCCAAGCACGTTGTGCTGTATCATATCCATTAAAGTAGATTTTACCACTGTCAGGTTTTTCAAGTCCTAAAATCAGTTTGCCTAACGTGCTTTTACCGCTGCCACTTTCACCAATAATGCCTAAGCATTCCCCTTGATATAATGAGAAAGAGACATCTTTAATAATTGGCGTTTTTTTTCGGCTGAACAAGCCTTGATTGGGTTGTAAAAAGGCTTTCTTTACATTTTCAACTTGCAATAACGGTGGCATTTAAATTGTCTCCGATGTTGATGTCAGCGTATTTGGCTGAATAACGGTATTAAATTTGGTTAATAGTTGCTTCCGTGCATTTATTAAATATTGTGTATAGTTATTTTCAGAATGATAAAAGATATGCTCACAGCTACCTTGTTCGACAATTTTGCCTTGGCTCATCACAATAATATGGTCTGCTATATGATGAATAACACCCAAATCATGCGAGATAAAGATCATGGCCGTTTTAGATTGTTGTTTAATTTGTTCAAACATTTTTAAAATATGAAATTGGCTAATTGAATCTAAAGCTGTTGTGGGTTCATCTGCAATAATCAGTTCAGGTTCAAGCATTAAAGCAATACCAATCATGATTCGTTGCAACATTCCACCACTGAGTTGATGAGGATATTTATTATAAACTTGTTTAGGATCATTAAGTCCAATATCTGCCATCATATTAAGGGCTTTTGTTATGGCTTCACTTTTGCTGATTGATTGGTGGGCAAGTAATGTTTCGACCACTTGTTTACCAATACGATAAAGGGGATCAAAAGCACTCATAGGGTGTTGTAAAATGACCGAAATCACATTGCCACGAATAAACCGCAGTGTTTCTCTAGTCTGCTTTAATAAATCACTATTTTCTGGTAACTGAATGTTGGCGTTTTGCGGTGAAAAAAGAATTTTACCTTGAACAGAAAAATAAGGCTCTAATAAGCCAATAATGGCTTTGCATGTTAAACTTTTGCCACTGCCACTTTCGCCAACAATGCCGAGGCATTGATGATGTTTAAGGTAAAATGAAATGTCATTGAGTAATTTTTGATTACTATCAAGTGTTACGGTTAGATTTTTAACCTCAAGTAATTTGTCACTCATGCTGTTTTTTCCTTTGGATCAAGAATATCTCGCAAGCAGTCCCCGAGCATATTAAAGGCAGCAACAACAATTAGAATAGCAATGCCAGGAAAGACCATTTGCATAGGGTGCTGGATCATTACGTTTTTCGCTTCACTTAACATTAGCCCCCATTCAGCCGTTGGCGCTTGTACACCTAATCCAATAAAAGAGAGTGCTGAGATGTTTAAAATAACCCAACCGGTGTCGAGTGTTGCAAGCACAATGAGTTCAGAGATGATATTTGGTAATAAATGTCTTCGAATAATAAAACAATGGGGCGCGCCAATTGCTCGCGAAAAAAGAATATAGTTTTTACGGCTATATTTAATTACACTGCTGCGGATCATTCGGCTATACCAAGCCCACTTTACAACAATATTGGCGATTATGACATTTTCGATGCCAACGCCAAGTACCCCAACAATGGCAAGTATCATCACTTGGCTAGGAAAGGAGAGCATAATATCACACGCTCTCATAATCATTTCATCAAGCTTGCCTCTTTTATAGCCCGACATTAAGCCAATTATTGAACCAATGATAATAGTAATTGTCATAGTTAGTAACGATAAAAAGAGCGTTGTACGAATACCATAAAGTAATCGTGAAAAGATATCTCGACCTAAATGATCACAACCAAGCCAATGTTCGGCAGAAATACTGGCATATTTACGCACTATTCGAATTTTATTGGGATCAAATGGTGCAATATAGGGGGCAAGAATACCTAAAATTATAATAGTGGCAATGATGATTAAACAACATAGCCCAATTTTATTTTTAACAAGTTGTTTAAGTAAATTCATGAAATATTACCACTATCTCTTAATCGTGGGTCGAATAATTGGTGTAAAATATCGACAATAAAATTACAAACCACAAATAAAATAGCCATCATTAAGATATAAGCCTGAATAACTGGGTAATCTCGGTTCATAATTGCTGAAATACATAAGCGTCCAAGCCCTGGCCATGAAAAAATATATTCAACCACAAATGAGCCAGCGATGAGTTGTGGAATAGTCATACCCAGCGCAGTAATTGTGGTATGCAATGAATTAACTAATACATGTTTTAAAATGATGACTCGTTCTTTTAGTCCGCGACTGCGGGCATAAAAAATAAAATAGTTATGCATATTTTCGATCATATTATTTCGAATAAAACGAACATAAGTAGAAATATACACAAATGATAACGTCAAGGTGGGTAAAATTAAATTTTGCCAAGAACCATAACCACCAGTTGGTAATAGGTCAAGATAGTTAGCAAATAGCCAAATCAATAGTAGACCAAGCCAATAACTTGGCATGGCAGTACCTAAAAATATGACGATACGTAAAATATGATCAAATATTGAGTTGGAAAAAATGGCGCATAATACACCCAGTACTAGACTGATAATCAAGGTAAAAATAAAAGATGAAGTGGCTAAAATAAGCGTGGGTTTTAAACAGCGGATCATCTCGTTCCAGACTAATCTGTCGCGCTCGATAAATGAACGTCCAAAATCAAGATGAAAGACATTATATAGCCAATTAAAATAGCGTTGCCAAAACGGTTGGTTTAGACCAAGTTCTTGACTCATACTTTTAATTGCTTCAGGGGTGGGCATTATTTCGTTTAAACGTAACGCCACTTCTGCTGGATCTGATGGGGCTAAGTTAATTAGCAAAAATGCGATAAATGAGATACCGATAACAATCGGTATCATCATTATTAAACGTCTTATTATATAATTTAACATTTTTATTAAGTAATAAAATAAGTCAATTAATAGTGCATTTTATCAAATGGAATATCAAATTGCGAAGGTGCAAATTCGATGCCTTTTAATGATTTGATGGCAATAGCACGGTTACGTTCATAAGTTAAAGGAATATAGACCGCCTCGTTATGCAGCGTTTCAAGTACATAGCGATAAAGTTCTTGTCGTTCTTTTTCATCAGTTGAAATCAGCGCTTTACTAATGTTGGCATCAATTTGAGATTTTTCTTGTAAACCTTGCTGAGCGATATAGTCGCCATACACTGGCAGTTTCATACCGGCTAAGAAAGATTGAGGATCATAAGGCATACCCCATGAAATATCAAAAACCATATCAAAGTCGCCAGCTTTTTGACGATCACGATAGCCTTGTTCTTCTTCACCATGAATATTGAGTTTTAACCCCACTTGTTCAAACTCATCTTGCATGTATTGCGCAATGGTTTTTTGCGAGGCGGTGTTGCTATCATAATAAAGCGTAATTTCGAAAGGCTTTCCATCTTTTTGGCGATAATGTTGACCATCAACCTTAACCCAACCCGCTTTATCCAGCAGTTGCTCTGCTAATTTTGCATCGTACTGATAGGGTTTTAAACCGATATTAGCATAAGGAATATTAATTGCCATTAACGTGTCTGCTGGCGCTTCACTGGCATTAAATATCCCTTCAGAAATATCTTTTTTACTGATGATATGTTCAATTGCTCGTCGCACATTGACATCGCTAAGCTGGGGTCTTGTGGTATTCATCAAGACCATTCGGCTAGAAACAGGTTTTGACATTAACGTTTGAAACTTATCCATTTTAGCAAATCGTTCATACGAATCAGCATCAACCATGTTTTTGCCATAAATAAGATCAATTTCACCTTTTTCAAGCGCCATTAAACGGCTTTGATTATCAGCAATGACCTTCATGTTGACTGTTTTTATTTGCGGCTTTTTTCCCCAGTAGTTAGGGTTTGCATTAAAAATAGCATACTGATCTTTTTTATGATCGCCTAAAACATAAGGGCCGGTACCAATAAAAGATTTAACACCATTTTTGGTTTCGCCATCAATCATCGCGTTAGGCGAAATAAAACGCATTGGTCTGGTGACGGCAATTTCAATTAAAAAAGGGTAATAAGGTTCAGATAGATTGACTTGTAAAGTATAATCATCTACCGCCTTAACTTCAGTAATTAAACGTACCATTTCAAGCCATGTATGGCGGACTTTATTGGCAAGGACTGCATCCCAGTTTAATTTGGCACTGTGGGCATCGAATTTAGCGCCATCACTAAAGGTCACATCTTTTCTGAGTTTAAAAGTATAGGTTTTTCCTTGGTTAGTGATAGTCCAGCTTTCTGCAAGCCAAGGGGAAAACGTGCCATCTTCATTATAATGAACAAGTGATTCATACAACATATTTTGAGCCCACATTTCGCCACCATAAAGATGAGGGTTCAAATCACGAATATCGCGGAAGTTTGCAAAGGTGATATCATCTTTAGCAAAACAGTTAAGGCTAAAAAGTGATAAAAGTGCGACCATTAACACATTTTTAATTTGGTTAAAGTTTAAATGCATATGCAATCCAGTAAACTATTGTTGTTAGGGAGCAGAATATTAGCATAATCGCAAATGATAATAAATATCATTTATCTATTTTAATAAAAAAACATATTAAAAATCATTATGATTAAAAATATAAATTGGTGAGTTATTGTCAAGTTGTGTTATATATAACCCTAATTTTATTTTATAATAATAAACAAACAGTAGATTTTATTGTGGAAAATAGGAAGTAACAAAATAAACAGAAAATATTATGGAATTGCTTTATAATATAAGCGGACAATCCACTTTTCATTTATTTAGGAATCATTTCATGTCATTTGACTCTCTTGGCTTAGATGCTAAGATTTTAAAAGCAATTCAAGAACAAAACTACACAGACCCAACTCCCATCCAACAGCAAGCTATTCCAGTCATTTTATCTGGTAAAGATCTTATGGCAAGTGCGCAAACCGGTACAGGTAAAACCGCAGGTTTTGGTTTACCCATTTTGCAAAAATGGGTCGAACAGCAAGCGCAAGCAATCAATAAACCTGAGGCGAAAAAAGGCAAACGTCCTTTATATGCATTGATTTTAGCGCCGACTCGTGAGCTTGCTGCACAAATTGGCGAAAATATTCGTGAGTATAGCCGTTATTTACCCATTCGGTCTTTGGTGGTATTTGGCGGAGTAAGTATTAATCCGCAAATGATGAAACTACGTGGCGGTGTGGATGTGTTAATTGCAACACCAGGGCGATTATTGGATTTAGTGCAACAAAATGCCGTGGATCTTTCAACGATTAAAATGCTAGTGTTGGATGAAGCTGATCGCATGTTAGATATGGGCTTTATTCATGATATTCGCCGTGTGATTGCTAAATTACCTAAAAAACGCCAAAATTTGATGTTTTCGGCAACTTTTTCTGATGAAATAAAAGTATTAGCGCAATCGATTTTGCATGCCCCAGAATTGGTTGCTGTTGCAAAAACAAATAGCGCTTCAGAGCAGATCACCCAATATGTGCATCGAGTTGATAAACGTCGTAAACGTGAATTGTTGTCTTATTTAATTGGTAAAAATCAATGGCAACAGGTGTTGGTTTTTACTCGCACGAAATATGGCGCTAATCACTTAGCTGAACAGTTGACTAAAGATGGTATAAAAGCGTCTGCCATTCATGGCAATAAGAGCCAAGGCGCACGCACTAAAGCTTTGGCAGATTTTAAAAGTGGACAAATTAGAGCATTAGTCGCAACCGATATTGCTGCTCGCGGTCTTGATATTGAGTTACTGCCTTATGTGGTTAATTATGAACTTCCACAAGTGGCAGAAGATTATGTGCATCGCATTGGACGAACAGGACGTGCTCAAAATGAAGGGCAGGCTATTTCGCTGGTATGCATTGATGAATTTCCTCAATTAAAAGCGATTGAAAAGTTAATTAAAAAAACGATTCCAGAATTAACAACTCAAGGTTTTGAAGTTGATCCTAAGATTAAAGCTGAACCGATAAAAAAATCATCACAAAGGCGAGCACCACCAAAAAGAGGAAGTGCAAGCGCAAACCGATCGTCGCAGTTCAATCAAAATGGTGTGAAATCATCAAGCCGACATAATCACACTAAAAATAAACAAATTAATTAATATTTAATAATGTAGAAGGAAACTATTATGGTAAATCGCAGCAGACGTTTACGAAAAAAATTACACATTGAAGAGTTTAAAGAGTTAGGCTTTACGGTTAGTTGGTCTTTTGACGAAGGTACAAGCGAAGAGACTTTAGATAATATCGTTGATCAGTTTATTCTTGAAGCTATTCAACCCAATGGTTTAGCTTATGAGGGAAGCGGTTATTTAAATTGGAAAGGGATTATTTGCACCCAAAAATTAGGGAACTGTACTGAAGAACATCGTGACATTGTCACAAAATGGCTGGAAACTCACGGTTTGAAAAATGTAAAAACCAGCCAACTTATTGATATTTGGTGGGATGAATTAGAGTTCTAATTCATTGGTCATCTTTAAATAGAAAATAGTCACAGGTGTGGCTATTTTTATGACTAAATTACTATTGTAATAATGGGTAATTTGCTTTTTATTATTTATAACCCATTGTACTTATGTTTTCTTAAAATGATCAAACAACGCTAATATAAGTTGGTATAAATCAGTTAGCCTAATTCTATTATCTAAACAATGACTGTCTACTATTTCGGTAAGGGGGCTTGCATAATGGGCGAAGACACTATTTTTAAACTTGATAAAAAATATACGCCTTTTTTATTCAAAGCGATAGAAGCAGCAAAGAAAAGCGAATTTGTGACCAAATATAAATACGATATCGATCATTTTTATATATCTTTTAATAATTATATAAGTATAAATAATGGATTTAGCTGTTATACAATAAGCTTTTATTCGAAAGAGATAACGCAAGATAATTGGATGAACATTGGGGCTGGTGGAATAGTTATAGATGATATAAATGTTGATATAGACATTGATTCTGGCGAAGTTATTTCCATTTATACAAGTGGTTAACAAAAATTAAGACGTTGTAAAATTTATTGGCAACCAGAATAATAGCCACATTGGTATTTGTGGCCATTTTTATTAATGAATGATTATTCAATTCCTTGACTACGTAAGTAATCTTCATAATTACCCGTATAATCAATTACTTTTTCTGGGGTGATTTCGACAATGCGTGTTGCCAGTGAGCTAACAAATTCCCGGTCGTGCGAAACAAAAAATAGTGTGCCCTGATAAAGCTCTAATGCCATATTGAGTGATTCGATAGATTCCATATCTAAATGGTTAGTTGGTTCGTCCATAACAATAATATTAGGACGTTGCATCATCAATTTACCAAATAACATACGTCCTTTTTCACCACCAGATAAGACCTTAACTTGTTTTTTAATATCGTCTTGTGAAAATAATAATCGACCTAGAATACTACGCACGGCTTGTTCATCGTCGTTTGGTTGTTTCCATTGGCTCATCCAGTCAAATACCGTTAAATCGCCTTCAAATTCGTATTCATGATCCTGCGCATAATAACCAATATTTGCGTTTTCAGACCATTTTATATCGCCTTGCTCAGGAGTCAGTTCGCCCATTAGCGTTTTTAATAATGTGGTTTTACCAATACCATTAGTCCCTAAAATAGCAACTTTTTCGCCCACTTCAACCATGAGCTTAAGATTTTTAAAAAGAGGGCCATTGTCAAATCCTTTGGTAAGGTCTTCAACAACAAGCGCATTACGAAATAGCTTTTTATCTTGCTCAAAACGAATAAAAGGATTTTGTCGACTAGAAGCTTTGACTTCTTCAAGTTTGATTTTTTCAATTTGCCTTGCGCGTGATGTTGCTTGTTTTGATTTTGATGCATTGGCACTAAAGCGACTAACAAAGGATTGCAGTTCACTAATTTGTGCTTTCTTTTTGGCATTGTCGGCTAACAAACGCTCTCTCGCTTGCGTTGATGCGGTCATGTAATCGTCGTAGTTGCCCGGATAGATGCGCAATTCACCATAATCTAAATCTGCCATATGGGTACAGACCATATTCAAAAAATGTCGGTCATGCGAAATAATGATCATAGTACTTTCGCGTTGATTTAAGGTATCTTCAAGCCAGCGGATTGTATCAATATCTAAGTTATTGGTTGGTTCATCGAGTAATAAGATATCTGGATTTGAAAATAGGGCTTGGGCTAATAATACCCGCAACTTCCAACCTGGTGCGATTTCGCTCATTAATCCGTAATGTTGCTCAATTGGAATACCAACACCTAATAATAATTCGCCAGCCCGAGATTCGGCACTGTAACCATCCATTTCAGCATATTGGCTTTCTAAATCAGCAACTTTAAAGCCATCTTCTTCACTCATTTCAGGGAGTGAATAGATGCGATCCCGTTCTTGCTTGATCTCCCATAATTCGGTATGTCCCATAATTACGGTATCAAGGACGGTAAATTCTTCAAAAGCAAACTGATCTTGGCGTAATTTACCGAGTCTTTCATGTGGATCTAAAGCCACATTACCTGATGTAGGCACGAGATCGCCACCAATAATTTTCATAAAGGTGGATTTACCACTGCCATTAGCGCCGATTAGACCATAACGATTACCGTTGCCAAATTTAACCGAGATGTTTTCAAATAATGGCTTACTGCCAAATTGCATTGTGATGTTATTTGTACTTAACACGAAAATTGACTCTCTTTAAAATGCGTTTTGCTCAAAAGCAATAATTAGCCTTTGCATGACGTCGCGAAAATATAAATTGGCGCACATTATGCCATAATTAATCATTTTTGAGGATCTTTGTTTTATATAACGGCATTTAGGGAGGGTATATTTAATTTAATTCTTAACATAGTGTAAAGTATAAAAGAATTTCGTGATGCTTACATTTCATGATTAAAATAATTTCCTAAAATTTACAAGACGTTAGTCGTTTCTCAAATTACTGTCAAAAACGTGAAACATTCCTAAAATATATTTTACCTTTGATTGCAGGTTTATTGGGGAAAAATATAATCACTTGATATACCGTATAGTCCATTGATTGTTATTAAAATTTTTATATAAAATCAATGCACTACATGAATAATTTTTATTGTAACATGCACTAATCTTTTACAACATCTGAAGACTATTGATTTGTTGTTGAAAAGTATCGACAATGCAATCTTGACAAAATTTAAATTTTATACTCAATCACTTTTTATACTTAAACACATAGTTACCTGAAACTTTTTGACAAAATTCTTAGGATTTTCATCACAGACAAAAAGCGCCCTAGTAAATCAATAATTATCTTTTTACACACCTTAACAAATACCCTACTTTCAAATTTTCAAAACCCGTTTAATCTATTTATACTTTATATTGAATATATAAAATTAAAACAAATATATATCATGAAAAAGGAATCGGAAGCATGTTAAAATGTTGTTTAATAGCTAGCCATCATTTGGGTTTATTTTTCGGATTGAAAATGAGACGTAATTTATTGGTGGTGAGCATTATTAATTCGCTAATATCTTTTCATTTAGTATTAAAATCGAATTTAAATTTACTTATAAAACCTGCAAGGTTTTTATTATCTTATTTTCCTATCACACTATTATTTATTGTTATAAGCCTATTTTTAGCTGCCAATATCAACATAGCAAATGCCTTAAGTGCGACAACCAGTAATGTAATCAATGGTAGTGCACCATATCTAACCTTTGATGGTGGAGTTACTAGGGCAGAAAACACCGAAGCATTACTTGCAATAACCTTAGCAGATGAAATGGAGATAAAAGCAAATGAAGATTTATCAAGTCTTATAAAACCGATAGAGCTACCGCAAAGTATAAAAAAGTTTAGTGATATAAAAACAGTGGTGCCACTACCAACATCAGGAAATAGCTATTACCCAAGTATTGATTTAAATAGTTTAATTGGTACTTCATACAATTATTGGGGCGATGATGATGGCGATGGTGATATAAGTGCTACAGGAAGTATAACTGTAAAGTGGCAAGATAATATGGGTAACGATATAACAGCAAACGTAAAAGCAAATCCAACCAAATTATTAAGTACGTCATGTGCTGCAAATTATCAATTAACGATAAAAGCAACCTCCGGCGAATTATTAACACGGTATGGTTCACCTAATAAAAGTACTTTTAATGCAATAGAGCACACTTATTATATTAAACCGCATAGAAATAATATGACCCCTTGTTCAGTATTATATGCACAGCCAAATTTGGCTCATGATAACACTGTGAAATAGCGGCACAAATAGACACAATCAACGAAGTGCAATTACACGAATTTAAAAATGCGATTATTAGTGCAAACCATCTATTTTTAGCGGGAACAGGGCGTTCGGGATTAATGATAAGTGCGTTTGCCAATCGGTTAATGCATTTAGGTTTAAAGGTCAGCTTAATTACCGAAATTAGTAAACCCAAAGCCGATAAAGGTGATTTGCTGATTTTAGGCTCTAATTCAGGCGAAACCAAAAGCTTAATTGCCTATGCACAGCAGGCAAAAGACTTAGGTGTCAAAATCATATTATTCACAACAACCGGTACCTCGACCTTGGCAAAATTAGCCGATAATATGGTTATTATTCCTATAAAACTTGATAAGTTAAACCAACCAATGGGTAGCACATTTGAGCAACTCTCATTACTGACTTACGACAGTCTTATTTATAGTTTGATGGAAAGCTTACAACAGACTCCAGAGGTAATGAAGTGTCGGCATGCGAATATTGAGTGATTTTATGAAATAAAAAGACATGAAAATCAATGTGCTATCTAATTTTTTTTATTTTTTACATGGTTTGAGAACTATAAAATATTGCAATTTTTAATGGTTTATAACTTGTTTAAGTTAGGGATAACGTAAAATTCCCTAACTATTAATTGTATTATTTATCTAGCATCTTTTAAATTTATAATACTAATTCAACAATATTTTTAATATTGCAATTTTCCCTATGTTGAGAATGTAAAAGTGATTAAATTAAATAAAAATCATACAATACAAACTGAATAAGTAATAAAAATATCTTTAAAAATAATATAAAAAATTATTATATAATGAAAGTTATCGGTTTTTATATAGACAATTGATCCGTTTTAGTTTAGTATTTTTGCGTAAATTTTATGTAATAATTGAGTGAAAATTGGACTTTGAAGTGTTGTGATGAAAAAATTTCTATTAAGTTTAGCCTTAGTTATCTGTCCCGTCTCTATTGTATTAGCCGAGCCCCTGTCAACACAAACACTCAGTGACCAGCAGCTGATCCACCAGCAAGAACGTCAAAAAGCTCTGCAAGATTCGTTAAATCCCATCTCACCTGATATCCATTTATTACCACCGAGCACAACAACTGGACAGATAGACTTTCCGGTTGAGTCGTTATGTTTCAATATTAATCAGGTTGAATTAATAGGGCGTGACAAATTACCTTGGTTTATTCCCTTAAAAAAACTTGTACAACAAGCCGAGCATCGCTGCTTGGGTGGGCAAGGAATAAATTTGTTGATGAGTCAGTTACAAGACCGCCTAGTGAGTTATGGTTTTATCACTACCCGAGTTGTTGCCCCCGAGCAAGATTTAGGGGAGGGGACATTAAAATTACTGTTAGTTGAAGGTAAAGTTAGGCGCATAGTCTACAGTGAAGATAGTGATAAATATGCACAACTGTATAGTGCCATGCCAGCAAGAGAAAACCAAATACTCAATCTACGAGATATAGAGCAAGGGCTTGAGAACTTACAACGTTTACCCACAGTGAGTGCACAGATGCAGTTAGTACCAGGGGATAAACCGGGTGAAAGCGATATTGTTATTAGTCGCAAACAAACAAAAATGTGGCGATTAGGATTATCGGTTGATGATTCTGGTACCAAAACAACGGGACGAGACCAAGGCGGAGTTACACTTTACATGGATAACTTATTGTCATTAAGTGATGCATTTTATATCTCTGGTGGACATGATTTAAATGGTAAAGGCAAATACGGTTCGCGTAACTATTTATTCTCGTATTCGGTGCCTTGGGGTTATTGGTTATTCAATGCCTCGCTATCTGGTAACAAATATCATCAAACGGTAGCGGGACAAAATGAAGATTATAAATACAGTGGACGTAGTCGCAACGCCAATATCCAACTGAGTCGATTGATTCATCGCAATGAATCTCAAAAAACGACATTAAGTTATGGCATTAGTCTACGTCAATCACATAACTATATCAATGATACGGAAATTGAAATCCAGCAACGAAAAACGACGAATTGGCAATTAGGGTTACAACATCGGCACTATATTAACGATATAACATTAGACGCGGGCGTCACGTATCAAAAAGGTGTGCGTTGGTTCAATGCACGAAAAGCGCCAGAGGAGCGTAATCCAGAAGACAACGGTAGTGCACTATCTAATATTTTTTTAGTCAACTTTTCGGCGAATGTCCCCTTTAACTTGGGACAGCAACAATTTCGTTATCGTTTAGACTATCAAGGTCAATATACGCGGGGTGAACGCTTAACTTCACCAGACCAGTTTTCGATAGGCGGACGATGGAGTGTACGAGGTTTTGATGGTGAATTAACCTTAAAAGCTGACCGAGGTTGGTATGTACGTAATGAACTTGCCTGGCAGGCACCTTTTAACCATGAGCCATATTTAGGTATTGACACTGGTGAGGTCTCGGGGGCTAAAAGCGAATATTTGTTAGGGCGGCACCTAACCGGAGGTGTTGTAGGTATTAGGGGTAGCCATTACGGTTTTTACTACGACCTATTTGCAGGTACCCCGATACGCAAACCGAAAGGATTTAAAACCAATCCTTTAGCATTAGGGTTTAACGTAAACTGGAATTATTAACATCTAGCATCAAGAATATAGAGTAGTTAAAGCTATCGAGACACTAGAATAATTAAGGTAACGAAAATAAGGACAAAACGATGAACAGGCATTTATATC